>CAMOFW010000059.1 GCA_946613765.1 uncultured Mycoplasmatota bacterium | reverse complement strand
TATGTTCGATAGATTATTAAAATTAATAACTAATGAAGATTTAAATAAAATAAAAAATACTAATGTATTATTAGTTGGAGTAGGTGGAGTAGGAGGTTATGCTCTTGAGGCCTTAGTTAGATGTGGTATAGAAAACATAACTATTGTAGATTCTGATAATGTAGAAGAATCTAACTTAAATAGACAAATAATATCTCTACATTCTAATATTGGTAAGCCTAAAGTAGAGGTAGCATCAACAAGAGTTAAAGATATTAATCCTAATATAAATATAACTACTATTAAAGAATTTATTACCAAAGATAATATAGATATCCTATTTAATAATAAATTTGACTATATAATTGATGCTTGTGATACAGTAACTACTAAAGTATTACTAATTCAAGAAGCAAATAAAAGAAATATTCATATAATATCATGTATGGGAACTGGCAATAGATTTGATCCATCTAAAGTTAAAATAACTGATATATCTAAAACAAATAATGATCCATTAGCTAAAATAATGAGAAAATTATTAAGAGATATTAATATAAAACATCAAAAAGTAGTATTTTCAGATGAACTACCAATTAAAACAAATGATAGAACTCCAGGGTCAACATCACTAGTACCATCAGTAGCAGGAATTTATGCAGCATCATATGTTATAAATAATATATTGAATAATAATAACTAATATGCTATTATTATTGTGCAATCGAGGTTACAAAATATGAAAAGATACATTTTAAATATAGACGATGGTGGTTTATGTTTGCTTGAATATAATGAAAAAATGGAACACTTTGTTAAAATACAAAACGTAGAAAAAGATAAATTATTAAAAATCTTAGATGATATGATAGAAAGTAAAAATAATATTGAAAAAATGTATTTAAACGGCAATACACTACATATTAAAGCTATTTTCCCATTTAAAAACAAAACCTATAAAAAAGAGGAAATAGAAATGTTCATTAGTAATAAGTTACTAGATAATGAAGAAATTAGACTAGCTATTATTTCTAGATTAAATAAATATAACTGTGCTAAATTACAAACAAACGAAAATATAGGTAATTTATTATACAAACCAGAAAATATCAAAATAAGAAGACTTATGAATATATCATAAGTCTTTTGTTATTTCATCATGTAATCTATTTAAACTATCTTCATATTTATTTTTACCTGGATTATAATATTTCTTATTTTTAATATTATCTGGTAAATATTGTTGCTTAACCCAATTATTTTTATAATTATGAGGGTATTTATAATCAGGTGATGTAGTTTTAATATGATTAGGTACATTACCAGTGTTACCAGATCTAATATCATTTAAAGCCATATCTAAAGCAACATGAGCACTATTTGACTTAGGAGATAAAGCCATTTCACAAACTATTGTACCAAGTGGTATTCTTGCCTCAGGTAAACCAGTTCGCTCAGCAGCATGTATAGCAGCATCAAGTTTTGGTCCAAGTGAAGGATTAGCAAGTCCAATATCTTCATAAACTATAACTGAAAGCCTTCTAAAAATAGAATCTAAATCACCAGCTTCAATCAATCTAGCTAAATAATGCATTGATGCATTAACATCACTACCTCTAATAGACTTTTGTAAGGCAGATAACACATCATAATGACCATCTTGATTCTTATCAGCAAAAAATACTGGCTTAGAATTAATAGTTTTTAATACATCCATAGTTACTTTATTATCATTAGTAGAACTTGATGCAACATCAAGTAAATTAATAGCATTTCTAAAATCACCAGATGATACCTTAGCAATATATTCTAAAGCTTCTTTATTAATAGAAATATGTTCTTTTTTAGCAATCTTTTTAATACCACCAACTATATCATCCAAAGTTAATTCTTTTAATTCAAATATTTGGCATCTTGATCTTATAGCAGGATTAATAATATGATATGGATTAGATGTAGTCATACCAATTAAAATTATTAAACCAGACTCTAAATAAGGTAATAATAAATCTTGTTTATCTTTATTTAATCTATGTATTTCATCCATTATTACTACCATTTCACCATACATCTTGGCTTCTTGTACAACAACTTCAAAATCAGCTTTAGTATTAATAGTAGCATTTAAAAATCTATGTCTTATTTGTAATTCTTCAACAATAGCATTAGCAATAGATGTTTTACCAATACCAGGTTTACCATATAATATCATTGAAAATAACTTTTTATTCTTAACTAAATTAGATAATATCTTATTTTCACCAATTAAATGAGACTGTCCAACAACATCACTTAGTTTATTTGGTCGATATTTGTTCGCTAATAATTCCATTTTTTCTCACCTTTAATTATTATATCATGTTATAATATGATTAGGTGAAGAAAATACAGCAACAAAACAACATAGATTAATTTAACAAAGAGAGGGTAACATGAAAGAAATAAGAGAGTTTATTGAAAACAGACCAGAAGTAAAAGCAGCCTACGCTTATGGTTCAAAAGTATTTAAACAAGAAAATGCCAAAACAAGCAATTCATTAATTGACTTAATATTTGTAGTTGATGATATTAAAAAATGGCATCTAGAAAACATAAAACAAAATCCAAATGATTATTCATTTATAGGAAAAAATTTCTTTGAAATAGCAAATAAAGAAATAATCAAAGGAAATACAAATATTGCTTATATAAGTGATATTAAAGAAAATGGACTAAAATTTAAATTTGGAACAATAGAATATCAAGATCTATTACTAAATCTACAAACATGGGACAAATTTTATGTACCAGGAAGATTTCAAAAGACAATTGAAGCATATAAAGAAGATGTTGAATTAAATAGAGCTATATTAATTAATAGAAAGAAAGCTCTATTGGTAGCATCATACTTAATCCAAAAAGGATTAGTAACAAAAAAAGAACTATTTGAAAAAATAGTTGGATTATCATATGCTGGAGATCCAAGAATGAAATTTGGTGAAACACCAGATAAAGTTAAAAACATAGTTGAAGGATCTTTTGATGAATATAATAAAATGTATAATTTAAATGTACCATACTTAAAAGATTTAGGAAACAACGTCCTAATAAAATCAGAATATTTAATTGATGAATATAACAATTTACCATTTGCCATAAAAAAATATATTGAAACTCAAGAACTTATGACAATACCAGATGCAATCAATGAATATTTAATTAAATTAAATCATGATGAAGCATCTAAAATGATGAAAAAAGCTATATTAACAAATGGAATAGTTCGTTCAGCAGCATATGGTGCAAGAAAACTTCAAAAAGGAATAAATGGTAGAATTGAACAAATAAAAAAAGCAGCATAACAAAAGAAGGGATTAAAATGGATTATATTAATAAATATATAGATTATTTAAAGTATGAAAGAAAACTATCTAATAATACTGTAATGTCTTATTCTAATGATTTAAATGACTTATATTTATTCTTTAATGAAGATATTATTAAAGTAACATATAAAGATTTAGTAAAATATATTAATTCTTTAAGTAATTTAAATGCTAGATCTATAGCACATCATATAAGTGTAATTAATTCTTTTTATACTTACTTAGTAAATAATGAATATATTAAAGATAATCCATCTGAAAATATTAAATCCCCTAAATTACCTAAAAAATTACCAACATATCTAACAATAGATGAAATAAATAAATTATTAGATATTCAATTATTAACTCCATATGATTATAGAAATAAAGCTATGCTTGAACTTTTATATGCAACAGGACTTAGAATATCAGAATTAATTAATTTAGAATTTTCTAATATAGATATAGATAATTCAATTTTAAGAGTAATGGGGAAGGGTAATAAAGAAAGATTAGTACCATTTAATGATAGTGCATCTAAATATTTAAAATTATATATAGATTATTATAGAAATGAAATATTAAATGGTAAATATAGTGATTACTTATTTATATCTAATGCTAAGAAACCAATTACTAGACAAGGATTCTTTAAAATAATAAAAGCAGAAGTAAATAGAGCAGGTATAAAAAAAGATGTGTCACCACATGTATTAAGACATTCCTTTGCTACTCATTTACTTGCTAATGGAGCAGATATAAGAGTAATACAAGAATTATTAGGACATTCTAATATAGTTACTACTGAAATATATACTCATGTAGTAAATGAAAAAGTAAAAAAAGACTACGAAGACGCACATCTTCGTAGTAAATAATATTATTTACAATTCTTACAATTTTGGCTTGTTCTATTATTAGAACGGCTATTTTTTTGATTAGAATTACTATTTTGTTTAGCATTTCTATTTTGTTTATTCATAAATATTTACCTCCTAATAATATTATTTACTAATCATTAATATTAATACATATAATCTATTAGTGATCATATGGAAATAATTACCTCATTAATATTAACTTTAATAGCATCAATATCCACTCTAATTGGCTATTTATTTGTCTATTTTAAGGTTAAAAACATAAATAAGTGTATTTGTATAAGTTTATCATTTTGTGCCTCAATCATGCTTCTAATTAGTTTAAAAGAGTTATTGCCTATTTCTATTAAATATATACTAATAAATAATAATATATATAATGCATTAATAATATTAATATCGATACCAATAATTATTTATTTAATGATAAATATACTAAATAAAAATAATTATAATAATAAACTATATAGAGTAGGGGTAGTAACTTTTATAGCAATGATTATACATAATACTCTAGAAGGATTAATAACTCTATTAACTTCTTTAATAAATACTAAATTAGGAATTAAAATAGCATTAGCTATAATAGCTCATAACATACCTGAAGGAATAATAATAAGCACTCTAATATATTATTCTACCAATTCTAAGAGAAGGGCATTTATATATACTCTAATAGCAGCACTATCAGAACTATTTGGAGCATTAATAATATATTATCTATTCCATTCATATCTTAATGCATACATATTAAATATATTTATTTATATAACAGGATCATTAATGATAATAATATCTATAAAAGAATTATATAAAGAATCACTAAGTTATAATAATAAATATTGGTTTATGATAGGTATATTACTATCTTTAATTATATTA
>CAMOFW010000058.1 GCA_946613765.1 uncultured Mycoplasmatota bacterium | reverse complement strand
TTATTCTTCTATATTATTTCTTATTGAATATATACATCCACAATAATTTTGTCTATATAGTCCATATTCTTTAGACATTATAATACTTCTTTTATATCCCTCTTTCTTTTTAAAATCAGAATATAAGTATTTTATATTATATTTATTCGATAATAATTCCCCTATTTGATTTAAGACTTGTGAGTTTTTGTATGGACTAACTGTTAGGGTTGTACCAAAGTAGTCATAATTTAATTCTTTAGCTTTTTTAGCAGTATATTCAAGTCTTAAATTATAACATTTGTGACAACGTGAACCACCTTCAGGTTCATTTTCCATACCCTTAACTAGTTCATGATAAACATCGTTATCATAGTCACAATCAATGATATCTAATTTATTAACATTATTAAATTCTTTAATAAATCTTATTTCTTCATTCTTTCTTTTTTCATATTCTTCTTTAGGTTCAATATTAGGATTATAATAAATAATTGTAATATCAAAATATTTAGTTAATCTTTCAATAACCGCAGAAGAACATGGAGCACAGCAACTATGTAAAAGAAGTTTAGGTATATAATCTAAACTATTTATTATTTCTTCTAATTTAATATCATAATTAATTTTCATGTTGAGCATCTCTTTTCTCTTGCTCTTCTTTTTCTTTTTGTGCTTTCTCTTGTTCTGCTTTTTGTCTTTCTTGCTCTCTTGCAATTGAAGCATATGATTCAAACGAGAAGCTATCTCCGATGGAAGAGTCAAGATATAGTATACCACTAGTTTCTTCATTTGTATTTAAAATTGTTGCAGTTATTTCTAAATACTTATTTAATTTTTTTATATTAACTGTATTCATATATACTGTATTTGAATCATTCATACGAAGAAGGAAACGATAGTCATCTATAGTTTCACCATTAGCAGTTTTAGATGGTGAATACTCTATTTCACTAATCATTGCTATAATATCTTCATCTATTAAAGATAATCCTTTAATTAAATCTTCATAAATATTAGTAGGTACATAATTAATTAATGTTGGTATACCTAAATATGTTGGTTTATATTCAACTTCTTTAAAGTTTGATAATACTACTTTATCAGTTGTTTTATTATAAAATAATATCTTAGCTTCACTAACATTAATAGTAACTCTACCATAGACATTTTTAGATACTTTAACTTTATCTACTAGATCTATTTTTTTAACATCATTAGCTATTTTAAATATAGGATATTTAAATAGTTTAGGATAATCTTTAAGATTAGTTATTTCAATTATTTCATTATCAGTAATTCTATTAGTACCTATTATTTTAATATTAGTTACTCTTACATTAAATATGTAAATAATAATTGAGACAATGACAAAAAGAATTGCAAGAAGAATTGCAAATCTCTTTTTATTTAATTTTCTTTTCCTCTTTCTCATTCTTTCTTCTCTCATATTAATCCCAATCTATTATTTCTTGTTCACATATTAAATCAATATCATATTTTTCTTTTACTTCTTTTTTAATTATATCAATTAGTGCTTTTACATCGCTAGATTTAGCATTATCTTTATTAACTATAAAGTTAGCATGTTTATCAGATATTTGTGCTCCACCAATAACTTTACCTTTAAGGCCTAAGTCTTCGATTATTTTTCCTGATGGTAATTCTTTAGATGGATTTCTAAAGACAGAACCAGCAGATGGATATTCAAGTGGTTGAGAAGCCATTCTTCTTTCTAATCTATCTTTAACTAGAGCTTTTGATTCTTCATAGTTTCCTGGTTCTAGTTTTAAAGTAACAGTAAGAATTATATAATTACCATCCTTTAGAGATGTTTCTCTATAACCATAAGTAATATCTTCTTTATTTAGTTTTTTAATATTTAAGTTTTCATCTAATACTTCAATAGATACAACACGTTCCATTATTTCATGTAAATAAGCACCAGCATTACCTCTGACTGAAGCACCTATAGTTCCTGGAATACCACTAGCCCATTCTAAACCTTTAAGACCATTATTAATTATTTCATTAGATAATACTGGAAGCATTGCTCCAGATTCTGCTGTTAATATTTCACCATTTAAATTAAAGTTATTAAACTTTTTAAATGATATAATTACTCCATCAAACTCTGTATCTGGAAGTATTACATTAGATCCATTACCTAATAAAAAGTATTTAATATTATTTTCTTTTAAATATTTAACTAAATTGATTATTTCTTCTTTTGATTTAGGTAGTGCTAAGTATTTAGCACTAGTTTTAATTCTATAAGTATTATAACTAGTTAAATCAACTGATTCTAATACTTCACATATATTATTTAACATTATCAAGCATCTCCTTAATTTTTTGATATATTAACTCACTAGAATTTAATACTGCTAATTTAACTAAGTTATCTACATATGATTTTGGATTACTTAATAGTTTATCTACTTTTTCATTTAAAAGTTCTGTAGTAAATTCTGCTTCTTCAATCATTTCACCCGCATTTAAATCTTTTATATTTTTAGCATTATAATATTGATGATTATTAGCAACATATGGACTTGGTACAAATATACTAGGTATACCTAAGGCTTCTACTTCTGCTATAGTTGATGCTCCTGCTCTTGTAATTAGCACATCTGTTGATTTTAATATTCCTGGTAAATTATCAAAGTATGGTACTACTTTAACATTATCTGGATATTTATTATCTTTTATTTGATCATATACATATGCACCAGTTATATATAATATTTGATAATCTTTATTTTGATTTAAAAATTCTTGTATTTTAGCATTTAGTGATGATGAACCTAGGGAACCTGCTACTATAGTAATTAATTTCTTATCATCATCAAAACCTATAGATGATTTAGTTACTTTAGGTATAGTTAGGGCACGTTCTGCTACTGGATTACCACTATAGAATACATTTTTATTTTTAAAGTATTTTTTAGATTCTTCAAATGATACACCTATTAAAGATGCTTTCTTTTCAGTTATTTTATTAACTTTACCTGGAATAGCATTTTGTTCATGCATAAATATAGGAATATTTAATTTATGAGCTGCTTTAATAACTGGGTATGTAACATATCCACCTATTGCTAAAACTACATCAGGTTTATATTCTTTCATTAGTTTTTTCATTTCTTTAATATCTTTAATGATTAAATATACATCTTTAATATCATTAATGATATTTTTAGTTAAACCATATATTTCAATAGATCTAAAATCTATACCTAATTTAGGTACAATATCTTTTTCCATTCTATTTTTAGTTCCAACATATATTACTTGGGTATTTTTATCATGAGCTTTAAATTTATCAATTAGTGCAAGTGCTGGGTAAATGTGTCCACCTGTACCACCAGCTGCTACTAGTATTTTCATATATACCACCTAATACAATTATACTATACTTTTATTTGAAATAGAAAAAAAAGAGCAATATTTGCTCTTTTTACTATTTAAAGTTTACAGTTTTATTAGCAACAGTTATTACATCTTTTGCATTAAATGGTTTAACAAGCATATCACATATTGGATAAGTAAATGCTTTATTAATCATTTCTTTTGAATCTTCACCAGTAATAATTGATACTGGTATTTTATTAAATAAATCATGTTCTTTAAAATATTGTAATACTTCAAATCCACCCATCTTTGGCATATTTAAATCTAAGAACATACCTATAATATTATAATTTGGATAATTATTAACTACTTCGATTACTTCAGTACCATCATAAGCAATAATAGTTTTATATAGTCCCTCTAGTGATTTAGTAATAAAATTAGTTACTAACTTAGAGTCATCAGCGATTAAAATTACATCTTGTCTTTCAGTAGTTGAGGCTTGTGGTGTTACTCCAGTTTTAACTTCTTGTCCTAGGTAAGTTTTAACAATTGTTATCATTTGGTTAGTAGCATTAACTAAGTTGTCATATTCTTTCATAACAAACTTTTCATCGTTACCCTTACCAGCCATTTCATGATCTAGAGCAACTTTTGCTATTTCAGTAAATCCTAAATATCTAGCATCACTTTTAATTGAGTGAGCATATATAGCATAATTAGGCATATCCCCTAATTCTTTATATTTTTTTAATTCATTTAACTTTTCATCAATGCCATCAAGAAAATCTTGGCATGTTTCGTTATAAATTGATACATCACCAAATAGTTCAATGGCAGCATCTGTGTCTACATTATTTTGTTTTAAGTAATTTAAATCTAACATAAGAACCATCCTTTACTATCTTAAGTATAACATAATATATTAAAAAAAGATTAAAAATATTGTTAAAAAGTGTAAAGTTTTAGTTAAAAGCTAGTTCAATATTAATATTTTCATCATTTATTGCTATATAAAGATATATTATACCTGCAATTACTATTAAAAGTGATGCTATAAAAGATAAGTATGTAAGTATTATTGTTTTATTATCACTATTATCATTTAATGATTTAAGTGAGTCATATGAATCTTTTAAAAAGTATAGATAAACAAGTAATAATATCGAAAATATAATGATAATTATTGATCTATATTTATTCTTACTATTTATATCATTATTAGTAAAGTATTTTTCTTCAAGGTAATTAGAATAATAACTTAATATAATTATACCTATGTATATTATCCATATATAATCTTCAATCTTTATTTCTTTAAGTCTTCCTTCGATATCATTCATAGTTAAGTATATGAAAAAAATAAAAAAACTCAACTTTCGTTGAGTAATTATCTAAGTGGTGGAGGGACATGGATTTGAACCATGGAACCCGAAGGAACAGATTTCCTACTACTACAGTTTTCACTGCTACAAATATGTATTTGTAGTCTGGACTTTCTCTTTATCTCTATTGAGATACGCTGTGTAAAGTCTCTACACTCAGATATCAAAGTATCTTAGCTCGGGATTAACATACATAAATGCTTTAGTCTTCCCCGAATTAGCAGCGTCCACTTTATATATCACTATATAAAGGTGCAATTTAATAACGAGTCGTTATTAGGACTACAGTCTGCCGCGTTTGACCACTTCGCTATCCCTCCAACATTAAAAATGGTGGCTCCAACGGGAATTGAACCAGTGACACAAGGATTTTCAGTCCTCT
>CAMOFW010000057.1 GCA_946613765.1 uncultured Mycoplasmatota bacterium | reverse complement strand
AACATTTTCTTCTTTTAAAGCTTTTTCTTTTAATGTTTCTTCATCATCATTAACATTAGCTTTGATTGTTGCTCTTAATTTACCATTTACTTGAACACCAATTTCTTTTTCTTCATCTACTGTTTTAGATTCATCAAAAGTTGGCCATGGTTCATATGCTATAGTGTTATTGTGTCCTAGTTTTTCCCACATTTCTTCAGTGATGTGTGGTGCAATAGGATTTAATAATTTAACAAAACCTTCAGCATATTCTTTAGGTAAATTATTTTCTTTATATACAGCATTAATAAAGATCATCATTTCAGATATTGCAGTATTAAATGATAAGTTTTCAAAATCATTAGTAACTTTTTTAACCATCTTATGATAAATAGTTTCTAGATTTTTGTTTGGTTCATCATTTACTTTATTATCTTCAACAATAGCTCTATATACTCTATCTAGGAATTTGTGAGCACCTTCTACTCCTTGGTTTGACCATGGTTTTGATGCTTCAAGTGGTCCCATAAACATTTCGTAAAGTCTTAGAGTGTCTGCTCCATGATCTCTTACTACGTCTGATGGATTAACAACGAATTCAGGGAAACGTTTACCCATTTTGATTCCGTTTGAACCTAAAATCATACCTTGATGAACTAATTTTTTAAATGGTTCTTTAACTGGAGATAATCCTTTATCATATAGATAATGATTCCAGATTCTAGAATACATTAAGTGTCCAACTGCATGTTCTGGTCCACCCATATAAAGATCTACTGGCATCCAATGTTTTAATAATTCTTGGTTAGCAAATTCTTTATCGTTTTTAGGATCTATATATCTTAAGAAATACCAACTTGATCCAGCTGAACCTGGCATAGTTGAAGTTTCTCTTAAACCTTTAACTCCATTTTTATCATAGTGTTTCCATTCTTCAGCATTTTCTAATGGTGCTTTACCATTATGTCCTTGATAATCATCTAGAACTGGAAGTTCTAAAGGTAGTTCATCATCTGGAAGTAAATATTCTTCACCATTTTCTAAATGAACAATAGGTACTGGTTCACCCCAATATCTTTGTCTTGCAAAAATCCATTCTCTAAATTTATAGTTAACTGTACGTCTTGCAATTCCAAGTCCTACTAATTTATCAGTAATCTTTTCTTTTGCTTCTTCTACTGTTAAACCAGTGAATTCTTCAGAGTTTATTAACTTACATCCTTTACCTAAGTAATCTCCCTTTTCAAATGCTTGTTTAGTTACATCTCCACCTTCGATTACTTCAATCATAGGAATATTATGAGCTTTTGCATATTCAAAGTCTCTTTGATCATGTGTTGGAACAGCCATAACTGCACCAGTACCATAATCACCTAAAACAAAGTCACCTAAGAAGATTGGTACTTCTTTACCATTTATTGGATTAATAGCTTTAATACCTTTAACTTCTACTCCACTCTTACCTTTGTTTAGTTCAGTTCTATCCATTGCACTCTTTTTAGCAGTTTCATCAATATATTTTTGAACTTCTTCTTTATTTTCTACTCTAGGCATTAATTCTTGAATTAATTTACCATCTGGAGCAATTACAAAGAATGTAATACCATAAACTGTTTCAATACAAGTTGTGAAAATTGAGAACTTTCCACCACCAGAGATTTCAACGTCTAGTTCTACACCTGTAGATTTACCAATCCAATTTCTTTGCATTTCTTTTGTTGATTCAGGCCAATCAATAGTATCTAAACCTTCAAGCAATTCTTCAGCAAATTTAACTTGGTCAATACAAAGTTGTTTCATATTCTTTCTTACAACTGGATATCCACCACGTTCACTCTTACCATCAATTACTTCATCGTTAGATAATACTGTTCCAAGTTCTTCACACCAGTTAACTGGCATATCAACATATTTAGCATATCCATCTTTATATAATTGTTTAAATATCCATTGAGTCCATTTATAGTATGAAGGATCTGATGTTGCTATACATCTATCCCAATCATAATCAAAACCTAATTCTTTTAATTGTTTAGAGAATGTTTGAATATTTTTTTCAGTAAATCCAGCAGGATGATTACCTGTTGTTACTGCATATTGTTCTGCAGGTAAACCAAATGAATCATAACCCATTGGATGAAGAACATTATATCCTTGCATTCTTTTCATACGTGCAACAATATCAGTTGCAGTATAACCTTCTGGATGTCCTGCATGTAGACCTACACCAGATGGGTATGGAAACATATCTAATGCATAAAACTTAGGTTTAGAAAAATCCCAAATATCAGTTTTAAATGTTTGATTTTCTTCCCAATACTTTTGCCATTTCTTTTCAATTGTTTTAAAATCGTACATATTTATCTTCCTTTCTTAAATAAAAAACACGGTCTATTTCTTAAGGACGAAATAGCCGTGGTACCACCTTATTTTTTTACTTTAATAATCTTTAAAGGAATCACCCTTTTAAGTTCATTAGACAAGTTCATTAACTCCTTTTATCTATTTACACCAACCATAGACTCTCTTTAAAAATTATGTTAATTACTACTTCTAAATCAACACTTAATGTATTAATTATAATCAAAACCAAAAGAAATATCAAGGTTTCTTTATATAAAATATTGATATTTTTTCAGGATTTCCTAGTGTATCATGTCCATCATATTCTTTTATGAACTTAAATCCACACTTTTTATAACACTTAATAGCTCTAATATTTCTTGAAAATGGTCTTAATATAATTGCATCACAATTATAATTATCAAATATATATTTACATTCTTCTTTAACTATATCTGTACCTTTACCTTGTCCTATAAACAGAGGATCCATATATATATCAAATTCAATTATATTTTGACATTCTGGAATAACATGCATATAGTTAACAAACTTATATATTTGAGTAAATCCTATATCTTTTTTATTATAAGATATCATATACATATCTTCTTCATGTAGTGATAATTTTCTTTGATATTTTTCAATAATTTCATCGTATGAAAGTATTCTTTGTTCAAACCACTCCCATACTTCTTTTTGACTGCACCATTTATGTAAATTTCTAAAGTTGTCTATTGAATCAGTCAATTCTCTAAACACAATATTATTCATAAATTTCCGTCCTCTTTTTGTTAATATTATATATAAAAAAATAAAAAAAGCAAATTAATTATTATTTGCTTTATATTTTTCTTCTACAGCATTAATATAATTTTTTTCTCTAACAAGTCTTTTATAATCAGCAGACTCAGTATTAACAATTTTATCAAGAGAGTCTTGTGCTGTTTCTTCATGACTTATAATATCACTTTCCATAAATGGAAGTGTAGATGCAACATATCTACAAACGAAATAATCTAAACCTTGTACTAATTCGTTAGGCATCACCTTCATTGCTTCTTCTGATGTATGAATAGTTTTCCATATATCAACTAGTGTTTCTGCGTCTATTGATTTAATTAAATTCTTATTTCCTATACCATATTGTTGTGGATTATCAAAATTGTTTAACATAATTTACTACCTCTATCCTATACTTTTGATTCTTTCATTTATTTTATTTCTCTTTGTTGCAAGTGCTGCTGTTTGAAGTAGTGCTTGCTCATATTCTTTTTCTATTCTTTCTTTTTCAAAGTTTAGACTTCTTTTTTCTTCTTCAATATACTTAATTTCATCTTCTTTGATTTGTTTACGATATTTGTTTTTTAGTTTCTTAACTTCTTTTTCATCATTTAAATCAATGAAGAAATCTTGTTTATTAAATCTTTGTGGAATTGCATTATATAACTTAGCCTTTGCTATTTTAATGGCCATATCAATAGTTATATAGTTTTCATCAATGTAATTTTTTATTGCCATAATATATCTTTCTTTAATAAACTTTTTATATTGTTTTTCGTTCATCGATGATATTTTTAAATATTTCTTAACAAATTTAGAATCTAATCGTGCTTCTCTTTCAATTAGAATTGATTCTAATAATGAATCATAAAAATCATATTTGTTTAAAGATTCATTAATATTTGCTTTTGCGTTATTACTAATATCAAATGAAGAAATAAGTATATCTCCATCCACTTGCATTCCAACATTTAAAATATTGTCTGTATTATCAGACAAATTATCTACTTTAATATATCTAGACATCTACCAAAACCTCCCTGCTAGTTTTATATCTAATTTCATTATACTATCTAAAAATAAAAAAAGAAATATTTTTTTAATATTTCTTTTAATTAATTTGTTTGTATAACTCTACTACCTCTGAATTAGATAATTCATCAAATAATTTATTAGATATATCTTCATTAATATTATAGGTTTTAATTATATCTTTAGCTTGTCTTTGAGTTAGATTATCTAGTTTAATTAATATTTCTTTTAAAGCATTTTTAACTTTCATATATCTATATTTATATAACAATCTTACTATTTTATCTTTTTTAGATAGTTTATCTTCATCTTTTTTAGTCATAGTTATAAGTGAAGACATTACCTTTGGTTTAGGATTAAAACTATCTGGTTTAACATCACATATTTTAGTATAGTTAAAATATAAATTACACATAATAGATAACTTAGTATTATTACTTTCTAGATTATCAACAAAGTTTTTACCACACATCATTATTAGTTTATCAAAGTTTACATCTAATAACTTATATAGAAATGGTTCAGTAATTGAATATGGAAGTGATGTTACTATTTTATTAACATCTGGAATATCATAATGAAGTACATCTCTATAAGTTACATCGTAATCTTTTAAAAATGGTAATAATCTAGCATCTTTTTCAACTACTAATAATTTTTTAGCTTGTTTGCTTAAATATTTAGTAAGTACACCTTTTCCTGGTCCTACTTCTAAGACTATATCATCTTTAGTAATTTCACAACTATCAATAAAAGTTTTAATAATATTTTCATCAACTAAAAAATGTTGATCTAAAAAGTTTGTATCGTTTTCAAACATAATCTTCACCACGAATATATTTTATCATAAAATAGGTATTTATGTTATATTGACTTTATATATTTAATATGTTATAAACTAATTAAGGACACGTCTATGATATGATTGTATCAGTAGTGCATGTGCCTTATTAGGGTATGCACCAACTGACCAAAACCCCCTTGGGTAAAATCAGTTGGTGCTTTTCTTATTTAAATATTAT
>CAMOFW010000056.1 GCA_946613765.1 uncultured Mycoplasmatota bacterium | reverse complement strand
ATAAAGTAAGAAATGAATTACTTGAAAAAGGTATTCAACTTAAAGATACTAGAGAGGGTACTACATTTGAAATATTATAGGTGTTGATAATTAAGATGTTATCAACATTTTTTTTGTAAACAAATAATGTAAAGTATTTTTATTTTAGTAGGCAATAACTAAATATATAAGATATACTAAAGATGAAGGTAGGTGTTTATATTGGAAAATATAGAAAACAAAAATAATGAGAAAGAAATCGGTTTTGACGAAATAATTGATATCTACAAGCAAAGATTCGCTGGAATTAGTTATTTATTGGAATTAAATGATCACCAAAAATATGAGGACTGCTTAAATAAGATGTGTATGGTAGCACCTGAACTAAGATTAGCAGCTTTAACTAGTTGGGTAAACAACAATATTGTTCCTGATCCAAACGATCCATTATCATTAGCTGTATATTCACAAATGATGGGTATTTCAATTGATTCGATGAAAGAAATGATGATTTCAAAGCAAGAAAATAATAACGCCGTTCAATCTAGATAATAATTGAATAAAAAAACTATTATTACATAAAATAATAATAGGTGATAATATGAAAAAAATAAAAGAACTTATTATTAGTATATTAATACCAAATGTAGTAGGGGCTATTAGTGCTTTTTTAAGTAAAATTAAAGAGAATTCTAATACCTTTAAACAACCATCATTTAATCCACCAGGTATAGTATTTCCAATAGTGTGGTTTGTATTATACACATTAATGGGTATATCATCATATTTAATATATAAAGATAATACAACATATAAAAGAAGAGCATTACTATTATATGCAGTACAACTATTTATTAATGGTTTATGGTCTATAATATTCTTTAGATTCAAGCAATTCTTATTAGCTTTTATAGTTGTAATTATACTAATACTATTAACTATATATATGATTATAGAATACTATAAGATTAATAAAACATCAGCTTATTTACAAGTTCCATATTTATTATGGCTAATATTTGCAGCTGTTCTTTCATATAGTGTATATACTTTAAATTAACATAAAAAAGATAGGAATAAATCCTATCTTTTATTATTTATCATATAAATTTTCTTCTGTTGCAGTTCCTCTAGTTTTACCAGTTGGTGTCCAACCATCTAAACTTGGTTCGCTGCTCCATTTATATTCATATGTAGTAGATGTATTAGTTATAGCGATTGGTTCAGCACATTCTAGTGAGTGCTTAATACACTTATCTTTATCTAGAATATAACCATCTGGACAACTATATCCTTTTAATCCACCTTTAATTGTTTTAATACATTTACCATCAACTAATTGTTCTTCAGCACTTTCACAATAATAAGTAGTCTTATCTTCAATATAGATAGAACACTTAGTATTTTCTCCTTCTCCTTCTTTCTTATAACCAGTAGGACATTCATATTTATAAGTCTTCTTAGTTGTAGGAGTAGTATATTGATAACATGTAGTTCCTTCTCTTACATAACCAGTAGGACATGTATATTGAGTTTCTGAAGTATGTGGAGTAGCAGGTGTTGTTTTAACACATTGATTTCCACTCATTGTATAACCAGTAGGACAACTATATGTTGTATTTGAATTATAAGTTGAATTAACAGTTCTAGAACATGTATGATTACCATAATTCATATTGTATCCACTAGGACAACTATAACTTGTAGTTCCTGGAGTAGTAGAACAATTCTTATTAGCATATTCATAACATGTAGATGAAGATTGAGTTCTACCATCATTACATGTGTAATATGAACTAGAAGTACTAGAAGGTCTAGATATATAACATGTAGAACCACTTCTATTACCTTGAGGACAACTATAATTTGTTATAGCTGTATATGTACAATATGTATATGTACATCCTCTAGCATTACAGTTTTGAGCTGTTTTAACTCTCTTAGATGAACTATTTTCATATTCAGATAATTGTCTAGATGAAGTTGTACAACTTGGATTTGACCAAGATCTTGTAGCATTAGCAGCTCTAGTACATTGACTTCCGCTTGCATTCCATCCACTAGGACAATTTCCATAATTTGTAGATCCAGCATGATATGAACCAGTATAAGTTCTTACACAGTTTCCACCATTATCTCTATATCCACTAGGACAATTACATGTAGTAGAACCACTTGTTGATGTTCTAGTAGCATTAACAGTACTTGTACATCTTAATTTATCAGCACTCATTGTATAACCACTAGGACAAGAATAACTTCCTGTTTTATGTTCAATTCTTTGAGTAGTAGCAATACATGATGTACCACTTAATGTATATCCATTAGGACATTCATAAGTAGTAGTACCAGGTATTACGGTAGCATTTACATATTTATAACAAATGTTACCATTCTTTGTATATCCTTCAGGACATACATCTTCACTTGAAACTTCAACTTTTTCAGCTTCAGCATATTTAGTATATCCACCACTCTTATTTTCTTTAGCATCAGTAGTTTGAACTACATCATCAAAGTAAAGTGGTGTAGCAGGAATTGTTTCTCCTGTTTCATACTTATAACATACATTATTATCTTTAACATAACCTTCAGGGCAAGTATAAGTAGTGCTAGTCTTAGTTATAGCTCTCTTATATTCATATTCAACATTTCCACCCTTATCATATTTAGAATCACCACTATTTATGATACTAGCATCTATTTCAATTCCATCATCTTCATCTTTGTCTTTATCAGAACTATCTTTAGATTGATTACTTGTAGCAGATGAACCATTATCATTTGATTCTCTATTATTACTTGAACCGGTACTTGTACCAGTAGTATTTAATGTTTCTAAAACATAATCAGTTTTATCATCACAAGATAATTGTACTTTTAATACATAATTATTATTTTCAGTTTTAGTAACTTGAGCAAATGAATTAGTAGTACTACATTCATTATTATCTTTATCAGTAAATTCTGTTATTAATTTCTTATCTAACATATCTTGTAACTTAATAGTATTTGAACTACCAGTCTTGTTAGGTAAGTTATCGTTAACAAAATACTTTTCAGCTACATCCTTCATATTATTTAAATTTTCATTATAAACTCTATTATAGAATGTATCTAATTTAGGAATAGGAAATAACCAAATAAATACTAATATTAATAGTATTACAGCAATTAATTTAAGTATTAATCCCTTCCAATCAATTTTAATTTTAACATTATCTTCATAATACATATTTATACCCCCTATCTAGATCTCTTTCTAAGGATATCTTCAAATCCTTCATTTACTTTTTGAAATGGTACTGTACCATCATAAGAAGAAATCCATTTAGTTTCTTCAATATTTTCACTCTTACTAAATAAATTATCTACAGCATCAGGACAATATAATCCATTTTCTTTTATTTCATAAGTACCACCATTATCAATAATATCTTGACCATTATATCCATAATATAAATCAATACCATCAGCTTCTAAAGTATGATTTTTTTGATATTTTCTAGCATTAATCATATTACCTGTATTTCTATATTGTTCATATTGTTCTCTTGCCCAATCGATACATGGAACATATTTATTGGATTGTGGAATAGCAGTTTTAGTATTTAAGAAATTCTTAACTATATAATTATATAAATCATTTGCACTTGCATAATCTTTAGAACCATTAAAGTTCTTTAAGTTATATGATAATTTTTCTCCTTCTTCCATAACAGATCTCATATAAGTTCCATCTGGAATAAGACAACTTAAATTTGGCTCTACATCATGTGCAACACAAGATTTATAATAATCAGTTATTATTTCATCAAACATTGCTTGAGAATCAATTGATGATTCAATACCTTTTTTAGTTTCATCAAACATGTTTAGGAAATTAACAAAATTAATTACATCTTCTTTTGATTGGAAACTTTCAGCAAATTCTCCATATTTATTTCTATATTCAACTATTTGATTAAAGAATGTATCAACATTAGTATAATCTAATTCTTCATCACTAAAATCAAATTCAGCAGTTGTATTAGTAGTTTCTATTGTAGAAGTAATTTCTTCTTCAACAGTAGGTAAAACAGTAACGTTAGATTCTTCACTAACTATTGTATTATCTATTGAACTTGATTCATTTTCTACTTTATTTTTATCTGTATGAGTAGATTTGTAATAGTAACCAGTAGCACATAGAAGTAAAAGTACACCAATACCAATACGAATAGCAGATTTTCTTAATTCTTTATCATTTTCTAATTCTTCAAATTCTTCTTGATTTGCCACTTTAATTATTTTTTCATCATAATCGTCATAACTAGTATCAAATTCTTTATTCTTCATATTGTCACCTCTTATCCTAATGTTCTAACATTTTCGTTATCTAAAGCATTTATTCTTAATTTCATAATGTAAGAATTGTCATATGGTTTAACCTTATTATATACTTTTTTAGCGTTTTCTCTTACTTCCGCTGGAACACTATTAAGTTCGTTTTGGTATTCAGGACCTTCTAAACCGTTTTCTTCAGCACATCCTGAGGCAACTAACATAGAAGTATAACCAGTTACTTGATCAGTAATAGCACTTACATTCCATATTGCAGCGTAATCATCAGGTGATAAGTAATCAACAGCACTATTAATTGCATTATAAGCATTATTTTCATCATCATAAGAATTATTATTTTGATCTATAGCTTTAGTAGATAGGAATAATGTGTTCATTACTTGATATGAATCAAGATTTTTGAAGAACATTGATGTATCAATTCCATTATTATATAATACTTGGAATAATTCATAAGCAGTTTCACCACTTAATACAGTATTATCTCTTGTATATCTAACAAGTGCTTCAATAGTTTCATGATTAAACATATCTTTAACAATTGGATCATTTACTTTAGAAATCTCTTGTTCTATATCACTTATAGTTTGAAGAATAACAGTTTCACTATTTGCGTCTAATGCTACTTCATATGGTTCTTCTTCAACAACTTGTACTTCTTCTTCTTCAACGTCATAGTCACTATTAGTAGTTCCAACCATACTTGTTGTTATCGAATCACTCTCTAAGCCAGCTTCAGCTTTTTTATCTTCAGCTCTTTTTGTTGAATTAGCAGAATAAGTTAGAATAACTATAGCAACAGCAGCAACAGCAGCAACTGATACGAAAACTTTTGAAGTACCTCTAGCTGCTTTTAAAGCTATCTTACTATTCTTATCAATTTCTTCTGTTTCAACAACCTTTTG
>CAMOFW010000055.1 GCA_946613765.1 uncultured Mycoplasmatota bacterium | reverse complement strand
TCTAAATTATTAACACTAGAATAAATAATAGAATTATTATTATTTAATAAATCACCATAAGTATCTAAAAAAAACTCACCATTATTACTATCCATATTTAAGTAATTATGATCTAGATAATACTTATTATCTAATCCTTGCATTAATTTCCTATCAATATTTAATAAAGGTATTTTAATACTTCCTATTTCATATTCATTACTATAAGATATAACTTCATATGAATTAGAATACTTAACATTATCTTTTAAATAAAAATAACCAAATAAAGAAATAATGCTAATACTTAATATATATAATTTAAATTTCATTAATATCACCAGATAAATAGTAACATAACAAAACTAAAAAAAATGTCAAAAAAAAAGTATGATAATCTGTCAAAATATCATACCCTATGTGAGAAGAATGAATTAAATAGTAAATTGACAGATTTACTAATCAATCTCTCATCTGTTAGGTCACATAAACCTATGTAATTACATACTTAATAGTAGACGAGAACTTAGCATTCACAAATAACTAATATAATCTGTTAATAAAGATCATTAATAGAAAACACTAGTATAATGAGTAAGAACTCGCCAATGTAAAATAAATTCTACATCAGCCAATTCTTACTACTCTCTATTAAGTAATTTAAATATACTATAATATTTATAAAATGTCAATAGACATTTTATAAAAAATTAAAAAAATTTTTCTTTGCATCAATTATACACACAAATGATTGTCTATCTATTGACTTTATCAAGGATAATAAGTCTTTTACTTTTCTATTATCTATTTCAATAAATAACATCTTATTGTCATTATCAAGTGTCAAAGAAGATAATCTATATCCATTATTTTTAATAAAATTTATTTCTTTTTTCTTAATTACTTTACTAACTATAAAAATACCGGAATTACCACTTATAAAATAATTAGATATAAATGATCCAATTAAAGTACCAAATGCATATCCAGCTGAATAACATATAGCAATAAAAATATTAAATTCTTTATAAGTTAATGCTTCTCTTGCTACTATATACCAAATTAAAACCTCAAAAAAAGCAATTAGCACTGCCCTAATTGTATTCTTTCTTACAATTTCAACAGTTCTAATTACTCCAAGTGATACATCAAGTATTCTAGCAAAAAATATTTTTATACTTAAGTAAAACATATTTTTATCTCCTTAAAATATCCAAGCTATTAAAACTATTACAAGTAATATTAATAGAATAATAACATATGGTTTGATACTAATATGTTCTCCATTATTTTCTAATTTATACTTTCCTTTTTCAAAACCCAACTTTTCTAACCTTTGCATGTATGGATTATTAACACCATTCATTTCTTTTCTCATCTCTAATTGTTCTTGACTCATTATTCTTTTACACTTAGGACATATTGGTGAATTCTTAGATAAAGCTGTTCCACAATATTTGCAATGCATAATTATTCACTCTCCTCAATATAATTTTTTGACTTATGAGGTTCATCTCTTAAAAGATCTAAATAATCTTGTTGTCTTAATGCTTCATATAGCATTATAGCAACACTATTAGAAACATTTAAAGCCCTAACCTTATCAGTCATAGGAATTCTCATACAATGATCTAAATGTGGTTTTAATAACTTTGGAGGAATACCAGTAGATTCTTTACCAAATATAAAATATATATTTTCATCTTTATTTGAATAATCAAATGAAGTATGAGGTTTATGACCATATCTAGTTAAATAATAATAAGTACCTTTATTTTTAGAATAAAAATCATCAATATTTTCATATACTTCATAATCACAATATTGTATATAATTTACTCCACTTCTTTTAATATATTTTTCATCTAAAGAAAAACCTAATGGTTTAATTAAATGTAATTTAGTATGTGTAGCAACACATGTTCTCATAATATTACCAGTATTTTGTGGTATCTCTGGTTCAAATAAAACAATATTTAACATAATAACCTCCCTTAAAGAAAAAAAATAGTTATAGAACTATTTTTTAAAATCCATTTCTATCTAATAAACTCTTAACATCATTAATATCAATTAGCTTATCATCAATTCTAGTAATAATGTTTTCATTTCTAACAATATTTTCACTATTAACATAAACTATTGTTGGAACCTTTACTACTAAAGCATCACTAAATCCAAAAATTCTGTTAACTTTTTCAATTAAATTTTCTTCATTTTTAATTTCATCAATATTAACATAATAGAATTTATCTTTAATATTTTTCTCTTCTAATAATTTAACTAGTTCTTTTTCAAATAAATTAACTTCTTTATCATTATAAGTAATATAAATAAAATAGTTACCATTTAATGCACTTAGCTTAAATGAAGCATCTTTATAATCTATAATATTACTCTTATCAAATCCACCCTTTGTTTCAACATATGATGCTGGATCTACTTTATCTCTTGTTTTTTCTTTAGTTGTAGTTAATGAATCTACAAAACCAATAACTAAGAATACAATTATTAAAGTATATGAAACAAGTAATATACTTCTCATAACTAAATCTTTATTTAATGAATTATCTTCTACCTTAGTTTTAGTTTCAACTTTAACACTAGGTTTAACAACTGTTTTAGGTACACTAGCTTTTTTTACATTAACTTTAGTTTTAGCTACTGTTCTTTTTACAGGAGCTTTTTTAACTGCTGGTTTAGAAGCAACTTTAGTAACACTTTTCTTTGGAGCACTAACTACTTTTTTAGGAGTTGCTTTAACTGCAGCATTAACGTTTTTTACAACTCTTTTATTATTAGACTTTTTAGTAGTAGTTTTTTTACTATTTTCCATATTCAACCCTTACTTTCTTAAAATTATTTTATCACACATTAGGTAAAAGAACTAGTGGTAATTTACCTAGATTACATATTTTATAAAAGAAAGGAGAAATAATATGTTTTTTGATAATCAAAATGATTTAAATATTATTATTAATAACATATCAAATGATAATAATACCCTAGCAAATCTAAAAGAAGGATTAATAAAGGGTAACATGTTTAATAAAGAATATAAATCATATAAAAATATAAATCCTAAGTTTATTGAATCATTAAATGAAGAAACTAAATTATTACTTAATATTTACGAATTAAATTTTGCTTTAATAGATTTAGGATTATATCTAGATCTACATAAAGATGATGAAGACATCTATAATATATTTAAAATGTATTCAAATAAATATAATGATTATAAAAAATTATATGAAGACAAATATTATATTTTATGCCAAGATAATACTTTAAAAGATACTTATACTTGGGTAGATAATTCAATAAATACTGGAGGTATAAAATATGTTTAAATTTGAAAAGAAATTAGAATATCCTATTAACATTACTAAAAAAGATTTACCTATGGCTAAATATTTATTAACAGCTCTTGGAGGTAGTGCTGGCGAACTAGCAGCAGCAATTCGTTACTTCACTCAAAGTTTTTCTATGCCAGATGATAAAGGTAAAATGTTACTAAAAGATATAGCAACTGAAGAACTAGCTCATGTTGAAATAATATCTACTCTATTTACTGAACTAACTAAAGGAGCAACAATTGATGAACTAAAAGAATATGATTTAGCATGTTATTTTACAGAACATGGAACTGGTGTATATCCATCTAATGCTATAGGACTTCCCTTTACTAGCGAATATATAGCATCAACTGGAAATCCTATTGTAGATCTTGCAGAAGATATGGCAGCAGAAGAAAAAGCTAGAGCATCATATGAAGCACTAATAGACCTATGTCAAAACGAAGAAGTATTAAACCCTCTACTTTTCTTACGACAAAGAGAAGTAGTTCACTACAATAGATTTAAAGAACTATATGAAGATTATAAAAATCGACTATAAGTCGATTCTTTATATTTCTTTATTTTTATATTTCAATTTAAAGAATATATTAACTGGTATTACACTTAAAGATAATATAATTACATATATTAATTCTTCAATAGTTAATCCATAAGTTCTAAATAAATCACTTCCATAATATATTAAATATAATTGAATAATAAATATAAGTAAAAATACAATTATAAACACTTTATTTCTAAATATATTAGCAAATAGATTAATTCTTGTAGTTCTAGAATTTAACGCATTAAATATGCCCATAAATACAAATAATGCAAAATAAGATGTCATAATACTTTTAATATTATCACTTATAAATAATCTAAATATATTACATTTTAAAAATAATAAACTTATTAATGCACTATAAATACCCATAGATAATATTTGTTTAATCATATACTTATTAATAATCTTTTCATTACTATTCTTAGGTAATTCCTTCATGTATTCATCTAGTGGTGCTTCATATGAAAATGCTATACCTGCTAATGTATCCATAATCATATTTATCCATAGCATTTGAATAACTGTTACTGGACTAGAAATACTTAGAATAGGTCCAATAATAGATATTAACATAGCACATAAATTAACA
Source organism: uncultured Mycoplasmatota bacterium (assembly GCA_946613765.1). Classification (GTDB taxonomy): domain Bacteria; phylum Bacillota_I; class Bacilli_A; order RF39; family UBA660; genus RUG12834. Next base: position 758 of record CAMOFW010000055.1, on the reverse strand, counting down.
GTTAATTGAAACACAATAAATTTTCTTATACTTTTAAAAATAGTCCTACCATAAAGTATAGCCTTAGCAATAGACTTAATATCATCATCTAAAATAATAATATCACTAGCTTCTTTTGCAACTTCTACTCCAGAACCAATTGCAAAACCAACATTAGCAAGTCTTAATGCTGATGCATCATTTACCCCATCACCACACATACCAACCACTAATTTATTATCTTCTAATATTTTAACTAATCTACTTTTATCATTTGGTAAAGACCTAGCTATTACTTTTAATCTTGGATATATATCTTTAACTTCTTCATCACTTAATTTATTAAACTCTTCACTAGTTAAACAAACACTATTATCATCTAATATATCTATTTCTCTAGCTATACTCTTAACTGTATTTAAAGAATCTCCACTAACAATAATAGTATTAATACCAGCATTTTCTAATTTATTTATTGTTAATCTACTACTATCTCTTAAATTATCCTTGATTAATACTATACCTTGATAAGTTAAATTAGATATATTATCTTCTAAAGTAGATGCTAACATTAATACTCTAATACCTTCACTACTATACCTATCTATTAATTTCTTTATTCTATCTTTATCATATAATAATTTCTTATTACCTAAACTATCTAAATAATAATTACATTTATCTAATAATACTTCGCTAGCACCTTTAACATATGTAATATTATTACTTAATGTAACTAAAGAATATTTTTTATTACTATCGAAGACTTCTCTATATTT
>CAMOFW010000054.1 GCA_946613765.1 uncultured Mycoplasmatota bacterium | reverse complement strand
TTATTCTTGACCTTCCATCTTAACTAATACTTCTCTTGGTTTTGAACCATTTTGTGGTCCGATGATTCCTCTTTCTTCAAGTAAGTCTATTACTCTTGCTGCTCTATTATAGCCTAGTCTAAATCTTCTTTGAACTAGTGAAGCAGATATCTTACCAGTAGAAATAGCAAACTCTACTATTTGATCGTATAGTGGATCTTCATAGTCTTCAGCATCACCAGATACTGGGTTATGATCATCAGCTACTTCTTCTTTAGTTAATGTATCATCATATTGAGCAACTTGTTCTTTACATACATAATCTATTACTTTAGCAACTTCGCTATCTGATACGAAACATCCTTGGATTCTAACTGGAGTATTTTGACCCATTGGTAAATATAACATATCACCTTTACCAAGTAGTTTTTCTGCTCCAGGACTATCAAGAATAGTTCTTGAATCTATTTGTGAAGCTACTGCAAATGCTATACGAGATGGGATGTTTGCTTTAATTACACCTGTGATAACATCTGTTGATGGTCTTTGTGTTGCTGTAATTAAATGGATACCTGCAGCACGTGCAAGTTGAGTAATTCTCATGATTGAATCTTCTACTTCTTTTCTTGCAGCAATCATCAAATCTGCCATTTCATCGATTATTACTACCCAATATGGCATTTTTGCTCCACCAGTTTTAACCATTTTTTCATTATAGTCATCAATTTTTTTAACATGTTCATCTGCAAACATATTATATCTTTTATCCATTTCAGTTACTACCTTTTGTAGAACTACACTAGCTTTTTTAGGATTAGTAACAACAGGACATACAAGATGAGGTACTCCATTATAGTTAGATAACTCTACTTGTTTAGGGTCTACTAATATTAGTTTTACTTCATCTGGTCTATATCTCATTAAAATAGATGTGATAATTGTATTAGTACATACTGATTTACCTGAACCAGTAGAACCTGCAATTAACATATGTGGCATCTTAGTGATATCACATACCATAGATGTACCCATGATATCTTTACCTAAGGCTACAACTATTCCACCTTTAGCATTTTCCATATTTTTACTTGCTAAAATTTCTTTAATCTTAACTGGTGCAACACTTTGATTTGGAATTTCAATTCCGATTGTGCTCTTACCAGGAATTGGAGCTTGAATTCTTACATCTTTAGCTGCTAAAGCTAAAGCTATTTCTTTATTTAATGAAACTATTTTTGATAATTTAGTTCCAGCACTTACATGTAATTCATATTGAGTAACAGCTGGTCCAACATGTATTTCAGTTACTTGAGCATTAAATCCGAATTCTTTTAGTACTCTTTCTAAAGTATTTTTATTTGCTCTAATAAAGTCGTTGGAATTTACTTTTCCACCCATTTGTTTTGGTTCATCTAAAAGTGACATACTTGGAAGTCTATATGGATGTTTAGCACCATCCATAACTGGAAGAGCACTAACTTCTTCTTTAACTTCAGTATTTTGAACTTGTGTTTTTTGTTTTAAATCCTCTACACTTGTAATAACAACTTTGTTATCTTCTTCTTTTTCTTTATTATATTTGTAATCTTCCTCTTCATCATCATCGTCATCTTCTTCGTCATCGTCTTCATGAAGTTTTTCATGAATGTCTTTAACTTTAGATCCGATATCTGATAGATTTAAATCGAACATTAATATTAAACCAACAATTCCAATTACAGATGAAACTATAATTGTACCTATTAAAGAGAATAATTGAACAAAGCATCCAGCAAATACTGCTCCGATGAATCCACCACCAATTGAAATTGATGCTTCACCAGTAGATAGTATTGGACCATTTCCTGATATAGTAGAAATTCTTTGCATGTAATTATCTTTAGTTGCATTTATTACTCCCATGAATGTTGGATTATTTGACGCAAAGGTATAATGTGAAAGAATTAATACTACTAATAATACTAGATAGAATCCAATAAATTTAGCTGAAAAGTATTTAACATTCTTTCTTTTAACAATCATTAGTGCACCAATTAATATTACATATATTAAAATTATTGGCCACCATTCACCTACTAAAAACATAGCAAACTTTTTAATAAATGAACCTATGATACCAAATCCAAATCCTAGGATACCAATTAATATTAATAATAAACCTATTAACTCAAAAGAATATTTTTTATTGTTAGTAGATTCACTTTTTGATTTTTTCTTCTTAGCCATACGCTCTCACCATTATAATTATATAATATCTTACAAATTAATGCAAAGATATAATCAAATAAATGTAAAGAAAAAAGAAAAGGTTTACCCTTCTCTAATAGAATATTACACTGCTTAAAATTATAGCAAGTAGAATATATAAAATTATAATTGTAAAAGAATTATTTTTCATATATATCACCTACTTAAATGTATGCACCAACAATTATAATTAATAAAATGAATAAGACTAAAATGATTGCTGGTCCAAATGAAGTACAATTTGTGTTCATAAGTTTCCCTCCTTTAATTGTCTTTTCATTAATATTGTATGGTTATTTTTATATTTTGTGCTTTAAAATTGGTCTAGACGTGATATAATAGTATATGTTTAGGAGGATAAGGTTATGAAACAAACAAAAAAATTAATAATTGCAGCAATGTGCTTATTATTAGTTACAGGTTGTGGTCAAAAGACTATACCTACATTAGAGAATGGAGAGGAAGTTATTACTACACTTAAAGATGATAAGAAAATAAGTGTAAAAGATTTATATAATGAATTAAAGAATTCATATGGTCTTCAAGCATTAATGTCTATGATAGATAAAATGATATTAGAAGATAAGTATGCTGGAGATATTGATGCAGCTAAAGATTATGCTAAAACTCAAATGGATCAATTAAAGGAAGCTTATGGAGATGATTTATTATCTGCTATTCAAATGTATACTAATTACAATACATTAGATGAATATGAAAATTCAATCTATCTATCATATTTTCAAAAGAAAGCTATCAATGATTATGCTAAATCAAAAATAACTGATAGTGAAATTAAAAAATATTATAAGAATGAAATTAAGAGTGATATTAAAATATCTCATATCTTAATTACAGTTAAAGCTGATTCTAATGCTAGTGATGAAGATAAGAAGGCTGCTGAAGAAGAAGCTAAAAATAAGGCACAAGAAGTTATTAATAAATTAAATGATGCAAGTGATAAGAAACAAGCATTTATTGATCTTGCTAAAGAATATTCTGAAGATGAAACTACTAAGAATAATGAAGGAAATTTAGGATTTATTAATGTTGATACTTTAGGTGATTCTTATAAAGATGTTGTTAGTAAAGCATATGAATTAAAAGATGGTGAATATACTAAAGAACCTGTTAAGAGTGAACTTGGATATCATGTAGTATTAAGAACTGAAACTAAAGAAAAAGCTTCTTTAGAAGATGTTAAAGATACTATTTTAGATAAGTTAGCAGAAAAATATGCAACTGATAATAAAGATGCTTCAATTAAAGCTATGCAAGAATTAAGAAAAGAATATGAAATGGATATTATTGATAGTGATATTCATGAAGATTATGTTAATTATATTCAAAATTCATTAGCTCAAATTAAAGCACAAGCTGATAGTAAATCTGATAGTAAATCTACAAAATAGTCTTATTTAAGACTATTTTTGTTTTACTTATAAAAATTATTATTGTATAATGAAGATAATTAGAGGTGGTTTTGATGAAGACATTAAATTTTAAGTATAAGAATGATTATTATTTAAACATATTATCTGCATTATTATTTGTTATATTAGTATTAGTATTAATAGTAATATTTAAATATGTAGATACAATGATTAATAAGTTATTATTTATATTATTGGCATTTATATTTGCTAATATAGCATTAGTTATACTTGGTAAAATAGTTGGTATAGTTAATGGGAAAATCACTTTTGATAAACATAGTTTTATATATGAAACTTTAAACAATGAATATACAATTAATTATAATGAAATAGAATATATTTCAAGAGAGATATATACAGATAATACAGATTTTATTAAAAAAGAAAATTATTCATATATTATTAAAATTAAAAATGCAGGTTATTTTGTATTTAAATATTATGATGATAGTTTACTTGAAGTAATTGAAGAATTATTAGATAAAGCACAACAAAAAATAATGGATTAATATCCATTATTTTTTTATTAGATTTCCATCTAATATAGAATATAAATATATATCTGTATTTTTATGTAATATACCTTCTATATATTTTTTATAACCATTTAATTGTTTTAGATAAGCATCATCATCTATGTTTTTTAACTTGTAATCAACAATGATTACTTTATCATTAAATACTAGTAATAAATCTATAATGCCATGTATTAAAGTATTATCTTCTTCATACATGAATTCATATTCTTTATAGATATTAGCATCTTTATAAATATTAGTACTTAAAAATTTATTTAATAATTCTGTTTCTAATTTAGTTAAATTTGATAGGTCAGGATTATTAAAGTCAGTTAACTCTAATACTTCATGCATTCTTAAACCTAATTTAATATTATTTTTAATATCATTTGTATATAGATCATGAGTATTTTTAGATAATCTTTTTTTATCTATTACATTAGATATATTATTTATTTCATTAACTGTTATTAAACTACCCTCTTTAATATTATTATTAATTATAGATTTATATTTATAATTTTTGGTTATATTTAAATCATCAATATTAACATTAATAACATGTGGTTTAATAGTTGAATAAATAGAATCTAAAATATCTTTAAATGACATATATGATAATCTAGTACTATTATTTATTATACTATTATCTTTATATGCTAGAATGTTTTCTTCTAGTGTACCAACAAAGATCATCTTTTCTCTTGCTCTAGTTAAAGCAACATAAAGTAATCTTAGTTTTTCTGATACTTCTTCTTTTAGATATTCATTTTTAAGTAATGGTTTAATAATAGTATTTTTTAATACTTGTTTATCTTTATATAAAGATATTAATCCATATTTATCATTATAAATAAACTTAGAATTTAAATCTCTTATATTAAATTTTTCATATAGATTTGGTAAATATATGATTGGATATTCTAAACCTTTTGATGCATGAATAGTCATTATTTTAACTGAGTTACTTGTATCTTTATTTAGTGATAAGTTAATATCTAATTCTTTAGATAAGATACTTTCTAGATAGTCATAGAAGTCTAAGTAAGTGTACCCTAGTTTATCTAGATTATCTACTATATTATTTAGATAATCTAATACAATTAAATTATTTTTGATATTACCTATAGTTATTAATTTATTATAAATATCAAATTTATCTATAATCATA
>CAMOFW010000053.1 GCA_946613765.1 uncultured Mycoplasmatota bacterium | reverse complement strand
TATTTAATAGTTAATAATAATTATATTATTTGTAATAAAAAATATTTATATTTAGAAAATTATATATTAGAAAAGATAATAGGAAGTGAATTATGATTAAGTTTATTACAAGTGAAAAATTTATATTACCAATTGTTTATATTATATTGGGTATTATTATATATAATGTTTTAAAGACAGTTGTTGGAAAAATTAGTAAAAATAAAAGAATTGATAAAAGAAAAATGACAATTGTTTCTTTGATTAGAAAGATTATTAAGTATTTAATATTTATTTTTGTAATATTAGCTATACTTAATGTATATGGAGTAAATACTAGTGGAATAATAACTTCAATCGGAATAGCTGGTGTTATTGTGGGACTTGCAGTTCAAGATATTGTGGCTGATTTTTTAGCGGGAGTATTTATTCTTTTTGATGATAAATATACTTTAGGAGAAATTGTTACTATTAATGATTTTAAGGGAGAAGTAATTGGACTTGGACTTATGAGTACAAAGATTAAAGCAGCAAGTGGAGAAGTTTTAATTCTTGCTAATTCTTCATTTAAAAGTGTTATTAATCATAGTAGAAATGATACTAATTTATTTATTAATGTTGATGTATCATATGATACTAATATTGATACTTTAGAAAAAGCGCTTAAAGAGATGGAAGAAGAAGTAAGTAAAATAGATGGATATGTTAATGGTTATAAATTATTAGGTATTCAAGAATTTGCTGCAAGTAGTATTAAATATATGGTAATGTTAACTTGTAAATATAATTTACAATATCAAGTTAAAAGAGATTTTAATATGATTTTAAAGAAATATTTAGATAAATATAAGATAGAAATACCATATACTAAAGTTGATGTTAATATTAGGGGGAAACATGAATAAGATTAGATATTTTGAAAAAGAAATTAGTTATATTAAGAATAAAGATAATCAAGATGATATTAAAGTATTAATAAATTTATTACCAGACTACTTTTTTAGTATACCTGCTAGTAGTACTGGAAAATATCATCCTAAGTTTGCTAGTACTAAGAATGGTTTAGTTAAACATACTAAGGTTGCTGTTAGAATAGCATATGATTTATTTGAAACTGTTAATAATTTTACAGATAATGATAAAGATTTAATTATTATGGCTTTAATTATGCATGATGGACTTAAGAAAGGTATGGTTGAAGAAGAATATACAAGATTTGATCATCCTTTATTAGTATCTAAGTTAATTTTAGAACATAGTAATGAATTAAAGATGGATATTAATAGTGTTAGAAGAATATGCTCAATGATTGAAAGTCATATGGGAAAATGGAATACTAATAAATATAGTAAAGTAGAATTACCTATTCCTAGAGATGAATATCAAAGATATGTACATAGATGTGATTATTTAGCTAGTAGAAATTATTTAAATGTTAGGTTTGATAAATTAGATATTATTTAGTTTTGGAGGTTGTATGAGTAATTTAAAGATTATAGTTGCTGATAATTTTAAGGAATTTGGAGAAAGAGTTAATTGGCATATTAAATTAATTAGAAATACTAATGATAATTATTTAGTAAGTACTGATTTAGTAAGATTTAATAATGGAGAAGGGAAAGCTGTAATTAATGAATCTATTAGAGATAAAGATTTATATATTTTATCTGATGTAAGTAATTATGATATGTGGTATAATTATTATGGTAGAAGACATTATATGAGTCCTGATGAACATTTTCAAGATATAAAAAGAATTCTTAGTGCTGAATGTGGACATGCTAGTAAAAGAACTTTAATTATGCCATATTTGTATGAATCTAGACAAGATAAGAAAGATACAAGAGAATCATTAGATTGTGCTATGTCTTTACAAGAACTTGAACATATGGGCGTTAATGAAATAGTTACTTGTGATGTTCATAATAAGGGAGTTATGAATGCGGTTCCTAGTATGGCTTTTGAAAACTTATATTTAAGTGATATGTTAATATTAGATTTACTTACAAATGAAAAGATAGATGATTATAATAAATTAATATGTATTTCTCCAGATGAAGGAGCTATGAAAAGAGCAAGATTCTTTTCTGACTTACTTGGTAATGTACAAATAGGATCTTTTTATAAACAAAGAGATTATACAAAGTTAGTGGATGGGAAACATCCAATTATTGATCATAGATTTTTAGGACCAAGTGATATGGAAGGAAAATATGCGATTATCGTTGATGATATGATTGCTTCAGGTAGTTCTATATTAGATACAGCTAAATCTTTAAAGAAACTTGGAGTAGAAAAAATATTTTTAATAGTAACTTTTGCTTTATTTACTGAAGGAGTTAATACATTTGATGAATATTATGATAAAGGAATAATAAATAGAGTGTATGCTTCAAATGTTTGTTATGTACCAAATGAATATAAGAATAAAGAATGGTTTAAATCTGTAGATTGTTCTTATAAAATAGCTCATTTGATTAGTGAACTTAATTATGGACATTCAATTGGTGAATATATTAACTGTAAGACAGATGTAGCAGTAAAAGTAAGGGAATTGAGGATGAAATATGAAAAGAATAGGAAAAATGGGGAATAAAGGTTATATGTTAATTGAAATAATACTAGCTTCTTCGATTGCTTTTGCACTTGCTTATTTTATGATAGAATTAACTATTAAATTAAAAAATAAGAATGATGATTTATTAGTAGAAACTTTAACTGCTACGGATAGTGCTATTATTTCTAATGGGATTATGCGATATATAAAAGAAGAGTATAAAAAAGATGAGAATTTTGTATTTGATTGTAGTAGTTTAAGTTATGATAAAGATAGTAAAAAATTCACGATAAATGGTGAACTTATTGATAAGGTTAATAAATATGCTTATGTAGGTGTTAATTATATACGTTGTAGTAAGGATGATGAAAAAATATATATATCAGTTCCTATAGGAATAGAACAGTTAGGTAAATTTTATGATGTTGATTTATATTATAGGATAGGAGGATAAAATGAGACTTAATAAGAAGGGATTTACTTTAATTGAACTATTAGCAGTAGTAGTTATTATGTTAGCTATATCAGTTATGGCTGTATCTAGTATTAGTGCAGCAATTGAAAGAAATAAAAAGAAACAAGATGATGCTAAAATAAAAGTAATTGAAAGTTATGCAGAATTATATTATCAAGAACATAAAAATAGTTTACAAAAAAATGGATGTATTTTGGTAAGTAATCTACCACTATCTGAGAAGGAAAGTGTTAATGCGGATGGAGATCCTTTTGGTGGTGGTGTTAAATATGAAAATGAAACGAATTTTACATATGTAAAAAGTTGTCCTTAGAGGTGAATAATATATGAGACTTAATAGAAAGGGATTTATGATGGCTGAAGTAGTAGTTGTTTCTGCGGTAGTAGTAATTACATTAACTACTTTATATGCTAGTTATAATAAAATTTATTCTTTATATAAGGCAAGACTTAATTATAATGATACTAATACTTTATATAAATTAGCTTATTATCGTGATTGTTTAATTAAAGATACAGATATAGGTAATGGTGGCGTTCCAAATAAGCTGGGCTATTTTATGAATTCTTCATATTCTAGTGGTTATGGTTATGAACATATAAAAGAAGATAAAAAATATGGTTTAAATAGTGGAGAAGATTATGATATATTTTTAATATATCATAATAATGATAATATTGATGCTAATACATTAAATGGGGTAGAGATTAATCAAACATATCGTGATTATATTAGTTATTTAGCTAATTCTGCCAAATTGACTGAAACAGATTATGTAATGATTATGGAACGATGTAGTGATAGTGAAAAAAAAGATTGTAAATATGCATATTTAGAAGTAAAAATGGAGCAACCATAAAAATAAGAAATACTTTTGGTATTTCTTTTAATTTGTATATCTTAGACTTTCATTTGATATATTAAAGATTATTCCTAGAAGTAGCATATATGAGAGTAATGATGAGCCACCATATGAAACAAAGGGAAGAGTAATACCCATAATTGGTAATAAGCCGATTGTCATAGATATGTTATATAATTGTTGAAATAACAATACACCAATTATTCCACCTACAGCATATTTATCGGTAATATTATTAGTTTTATTAGAGTATCCAATTAAAGTTAAATCAAAATATGACATAATTAATATTAAAATAATTGAACCAATTAAACCAGTATTGGAAGCATATACAGCAAATATAAAGTCAGTTTGCATTTCTGGAAAATATATGGGAGTATTATTTATACCATGTCCTGTTATGCCAGAAGAACCAATAGCAATTAGTGAGTTTTTTAACTGAAGTCCACTAGATGATGACCAATTCGTAATTCTATCCATACGATAAAAAAATGATGTTCCAAATAATTTAATAAATAGATCTTGATTTAGGTAATATATGGCTAAGAAAGCTCCTAAAAGAATAATAATTAAACCAATTGTTAGAATAAACCATCTTTTTCTTAATCCTCCAACAAATAGCATCATAATGGTTATTATTAAATACATAATAACGGCACCAGTATCTGGTTCTATAAAGGTTAATACTGATGGAATAAAGACAATAATTAGTACTTTTAATAGAAATTTTAATTCATCTATTACATCAGGGTTTTTATATGTATCATTGAAATCAGTTATCATTCTTGATAAGGTTATTATTAAGAATATTTTCATAAATTCACTTGGTTGTAGTGTACCAATAAATGGTATTTTAAACCAACAGGTAGCGTTATTAACATTAATACCAAAAAAGAGTACTAATACTAGTGAAATAATACCAATTATATAAAAAATATAAGCATTGTTATATAAAAACTTATTTCCTAATGACATAGTAGTATATGCTAATACTAAGCCAATTAAATACCAAATTATTTGTTTTATCCATAAATTACTATATTCAACTGATAATAAGTCTTTAGTAGAATATATAGAAATAATACTTATTATAAATAATAAAAAGATAGGAATAAGGATACTTAATTCTACTTTATATTTAGATATTTTTTTCAAGTTATCACATCCTTCTTATTTATATTTTAACACATATAGATTATAAATTATACTTAGAAAAGATATTTTTTAAAAAAAAGACATATATTTATATTGGAGGAAATATATGAATGATAAGCCAGAAATGTATCATAATGTAATTGATAAAGAAATTCATAATAATAAATTAGTTTATACTTCATATGGAAAAGAAAAAAATATAAGTGAATGGAGTACTAATGATATTAGAAAGAAGATTAATGATATAGTTAATTCAAATAATTTTATATATAGTAAGCTTGTAAATATAGTTATAGGTAATGATATAGTTAAAAGAAAAATTATAGGAATTTATAATA
>CAMOFW010000052.1 GCA_946613765.1 uncultured Mycoplasmatota bacterium | reverse complement strand
CCAGCTGAGCTACGGAAACATAATCAACTGACATGAATAATTATAAACCATTATTATTAAAAATGCAATATCTAATTTATAATTAAGTGAATATTTTTTTATTTAACTGAATTATAAATTAAAACATGTAATATGTATGATTGGTAATAATAATAGGTTTTATTTAAGATATAGTAGATAGTAGAGTACATAATTGATTCTTTTATAGCTATTGAATTATAGCTATTTTTTCTATTATTTATTGACTTTTTTGTAGATATTTGATAGAATTTTATATGTTTTAAAGGCTTTCTTTAAAACCGCACTGAAAAGGTTAAAGAGTAGTTAATACCACCTTAAAGGCGAGTCTTATAAAATTATAAAGGAGGGAATTTAATGAAAGCTATATTTGTTACTGGTGGTAAACAATATTTAGTATCTGAAAATGACGAAGTATTCGTTGAAAAGTTAGATGTTAAAGAAAAAGATGAAGTAACATTTGATGAAGTATTAATGGTTGACGGTGAAGTTGGAACTCCAACTGTTGCTGGTGCTAAAGTAGTTTGTGAAGTTGTAAAAAACGGAAAAGCAAAGAAGATTAAAGTATTTACTTATAAAAATAAAACAACTACTTCTAGAAGAACTAAAGGTCATAGACAACCTTATACTAAGTTAGTTGTTAAGAAGATCGTTAAGTAATTATGATTAAAGTAAGTATAATTAAAGAAAATTTAATTAAAGAAGTTAAAATATCTGGTCATGCTGATTTTGCTGATTATGGCAAAGATATAGTATGTAGTGCAGTATCGTCTATTGCTACTACAACTATAAATAATATTATTGCTTTAGATAATAAAGCTATTACTTATAGTGCTAATGAAGGAGATATTTTAATTACTAATAATGATAGTGAAATGGCAAGTAAGTTATTAGATAACATGATTATGATGTTAGAAGACCTTGCTAAAGACTATCCAAAAAATATTAAAATAGGAGGATAAGATTATGAATTTTTTAAAGTTAAATATTCAATTATTCGCTCATAAAAAAGGTCAATCTTCTACTCAAAACGGTAGAGATAGTGCTGGTCGTAGATTAGGTGCTAAGGCTGCTGATGGACAAACTGTTAGTGCTGGTTCAATTTTATATCGTCAAAGAGGAACTAAAATTAATCCAGGTGTTAATGTTGGTAGAGGTTCTGATGATACACTATTTGCTAAAATTGCTGGTGTAGTTAAATATGAAAGAATAGGAAAAAATAAAAAACAAGTTAGTGTTTACGAAGTAAAGTAAACACTTTTTTATTTTATTTTAATATTATTTATGATATACTAATTTAAGAATAGGAGTCTTAGTTATGGCTGATAAAAAGGGTACAAAAATTAATAACGTTAAAAAAGTTGTTAAAACAGAAGAAAATACTATGGCTGATGATATTTTTGAGTCTTTTGGTTTAATTTTTAAATATGCTCTTTTAACTTTAAAAACTGTATTTGGTTTTATCTTTAAACCTTTAGCAGGTTTATTTGCTAAGACTAGTAGTAAAGTTGATAAAGTTTACCAATCAACTAAACAAGCAGTTGATCCTAATGCTGAAAATCCAAGTGCTTTAGCTAAGTTCTGGAAAATGCTTAATTCTGATATGGGTGCCCCAAAAGAGGTATCTGGTAAAAAATTAGAACAAATAGAAGAACAAAAAAAGTTATTACAAGAAGAACTTAAAAAGGGAGAAGAAATAACTGATAATGTTAAGGGTAAGATGTATGTATATAAGGCACTTACTCCTAATAAAAAAGTGGTTACTGGTAGATTATATGGTTTTTCTAAATTAGATATTAATTCATACTTGTTAAATGAGGGTAATGAACCATTTTATATTGAAAATAATCAATTTATAGATTTAATGTATGGTCAAAAATCTTTATTTAAATCAAAATTTAAAAATAAAGATGTAATATTCTTTTTAACTCAATTATCTACATATATTAAAGCTGGTATTACATTAACTGAGGCTATGAAGATTATTATGAATCAATCTACAAAGAACAAGTCTAAGTTAGGTATTTATCAATCAATTGTATATGAACTTACTATGGGTGCTGCATTTTCTGAGGCTATGGAAAAGCAAGGTAATATTTTCCCACCACTTTTAATTAACATGTTAAAAGCTGCTGAAGCAACTGGTGAGTTAGAAGAAACATTAGAGGATATGATAGATTACTATACTGATATTGAAACAACAAGAAAAGATATGATTAGTGCTATGACTTATCCAGTTATTGTTACATTATTTGCTTTAACTGTTGTTGGATTTATCTTGTTGTATGTTATTCCAAAATTTAGTGATATTTATAAATCAATGGATGTAGAACTTTCTGGTTTAACATTAACATTATTAAATTTATCAGATTATATTAAAGCTAATGGTATTAGAATACTTATTACTGCAGTTGCAATAATAATATTAATAGTATTTATGTTTAAGAAAGTTAAATCATTTAGAAGATTTATGCAAATTGCTTTAATGCATATGCCTGTTATTGGTAATATAATTATTTATAATGAAATGACAATATTTTCTAAAACATTCGCATCATTACTTAAAAATAATGTACAAATAACTGAAAGTATTGATATTTTAAGTAAAATTACTAATAATGAAATTTATAAAGAAATTATGATAAATACAGTTAATAATATTGCTGCAGGTGATAAAATATCTGAAGCATTTAAAGATCAATGGGCTGTTCCTGATGTTGCTTATTATATGATTGTAACTGGTGAATCAACTGGTCAGTTAGCTGAAATGATGGGTACAGTTGCTCATCACTTCCAAGAACAACATAGAACAATCATTGGTACATTAAAGAGTTTAATTGAACCAATTATGATTGTTTTACTTGCTGGTATAGTAGGTATTATCGTTATTTCAATATTAATTCCAATGTTTAATATGTATGAGTCAATATCTATGTGAGGTTAGTATGATAGTATTATTTTTTGTACTAGGTGCAGTTTTAGCATCATTTTATACTTGCTTAGCTCTTAGATTACCTAATGATATATCTATTATTAAAGGTAGATCATATTGTGATAATTGTCATACAACATTAAAAGCATTGGATTTAATACCTATATTTTCATATATATTTTTAGGTGGTAAGTGTAGGTATTGTAAAAATAAGATATCTATAGTTAATTTATTAAGTGAAATATCACTTGGTGTAGTATTTGCTTTAGGATATCATTTATATGGATTTAGTTATGAATTATATGCATATTTAATAATTGCTTCATTAGTATTAATAATATTTGTAAGTGATTTTAAATATTTAGTTATATTAGATTTTCCGTTATATATATGTGTAATATTAATATTAGTATTAAAATTTATATACTTTGGTTTAAATGGATTTATTAATGCATTAATTAGTGGAGTAGTTTTAGTATTATTCTTGTTAATTATAAAATTAGTAGGAGATAAAGTTTTTAAAAGGGAATCCCTTGGATGGGGTGATGTTAAGTTAGCATCATTTATGGGTGTAGTGCTTGGTATTAGACTAGGTCTTACATCACTTGTTTTAGGTTCTTTTATAGCTTTACCTTACGCTATATATTATGTAATTAAAAAACAAGAAAAAGAGATTCCATTTGGTCCATTCTTAATTTTAAGTGTATTTATATTATTTGTATTTATGGATCAATTTGATTATGTTATTAAAGTTTTATTTATGATTAAGTAAAAATGTTATTAATTTAGTGTCTTGTGTAAAGGCATGCTTTATTAATAACTTTTTTTATTTGAAATATTATTATATAAATGATACACTATAATTAATAATAGAGTTACTTATATTTGGAGGATAAAAATATGTCAAAGAAGAAAATGTTATTGATTATAGGAATAATTGGTATATTAATAGGGATCATTGGTGTTTCTTTTGCGTTTTACATATTTAATGTTTCACAAGAAGGTGTAAATATAGTTAGAACTGATTGTTTTGAAATAACATTTAGTGATAATAATCCAATTAGTTTGCAAAAAACTATTCCACTAACAGAAAGTGAAGGGCAAGATTTAATTCCATATGAATTTACAATTAAGAATATATGTAATCAAGCTGCAGAATATGATATAAATATAGAAACGTTATCATCATCTACACTCCTTGAAGATTATATTAGATATAAATTAGATAATGCACCGTCAATAAATCTTGGTACTATAACTAATAATGATAGAGTTGTAAATGAGAATGCTAGATCATCTAAAACTATTAAATCAGCTATATTGTTACAACAAGAAGAAGTAACATATAATCTTAGAATGTGGATAGATGAAGATGCTACAAAAGAACAAAGTGCAAATAAGAATTACTCATCTAAAGTTGTTATTGTATCAAGTTTAAGTCAATCACCATATTATGCTGTTACTTTAAACAAGAATAATGGGGAAGAAGAGGAAATAGTTAATATTGTTAAAGGTAGAACTTTAGAAAGTGTTAGTGATCCAACAAAGTATAGAAGTAATTTTGATGGTTGGTATAGTGATATAGAACTTACTAATTTAGTAGATAAAACAACACCTATAACAAGTGATATGACTTTATATGCTAAATGGAGTGATAGCGCTTATCAAATAGCATATGTTAATGATAATGGTGTATCTAATCCAACGTCATATTATGATGATAGTGAATCATTTACTCTTAATAACCCAACAAGTGCTAAAACTTATTGTACATTTAAGGGATGGAGTGGAACAGGCTTAGATGGTGATGAAAATACAAATGTTACTATAGCTACAGGATCAAGTGGAAATAGAAGTTATACTGCTAATTGGACTATTGAAAATACAACAATAGACTATAGTGCAAACGTACCAAAAATAAATCTTTCTGGAACAACTGTAGGTGTTGTTAATGGTACAATGTCTGTTTCATATACTAATGGTGTTCCAACAACATGTACATGGAAAAGTAGTGAAAAATTTTATAATTCAAGTTGTACATCACAAGATTACTTAACATATTCTGCTTCATGTAATTATACTAGAACTATACCAATTTATGAAAATAGTTCATCATCTACACCAATTGTTGATGATGAACTAGAACCAATAGATACTACATGTTCACAAAATTATTTAGCAAGAATAGCTGCTTCAACATACTCAACATATATTACATGTCCATAATAAAAAAAGTAGGATTAATAATCTTACTTTTTTTGACATTATTTTTATTATTATTTTGTTAGTATTAAATTGGTGAAGATATGAGACATTTTTATTTATTTGATATTAATAATAGTTTAATTAATAAATCTAATGGTATGGAATATAATTTATATAAATTTTTTAGTGATATTTATAATAGTGATAAGAGTAATTATAAATTA
>CAMOFW010000051.1 GCA_946613765.1 uncultured Mycoplasmatota bacterium | reverse complement strand
AGGATGTGAGAATATGACTATTGAAAAAAGAATTAAGATAGATGATAGATATTTTTTTTTAGGAATCGAATTAAAATATGATGATAATGGATTTGAAGTAAAAAAAGATGGAAGTTATTTTGATATGGGTGATTTAGGCATACTTATTCATGATTTTGAAGATAGTTATGATAAAAGTATTGTTTATGATAAGAAAGTTGCTTATATGAATGATATTATATATTTATATGATAGATTTCCTTTTATAAGTTATATTAAATATATGGTTTTTGATGATGAAGGTAGGACAGCTTATAGTGATTATATAAATAAAAGTGAAATAGATGAATATATTAATAAGCATAATATAGAATTAAATAGATGGGATAAAGATAATTGTAGATGTCCATTAATGTATGAATAGATAAAAGGTTGTGATATTGATGTTAGTAGTTGAATTAGGTTTGTATTTAGATAAACCTTATAGTTATTATGAAGAATTATTAAAAAATAATGGGTTAAAGTGTGTATTTGAATGCATAACTCATGATATATATTATACAGATGATGATTTTTCTAATATAGATAATATGAGTGAAAATCAAATTAAGGATGTTTGTATTAGAGTTAGAAGTGTAAATAATAGTGATTATGAAATACAACATAATTTAATAAAAGATTATAATAGAAAATGTATTAAAGCTAATAATATAGATGAATTAGATAAAGAATTAAGTGAATATGGTTATAGAATGGTATTTGATACAATAAAGCATGATTATCAATGGTGTAAAGATGGTATGTCATCTAAAATACAATTACAAGAAATAAAAGATATTGGGTTATTATTGTATTATGATAATAAAGAGTATTATGAATATGATTTAGATACTCAAAGAAGAAAGTTAATAGATGAATTAAATAGTTATGGGTTTAATTTTGATTATGATGTATTAGGTATAGATAAATTAAGAACTCTATATTATAAAAAGAAAATGTATAGTAAGAATCAAAATGGTTAATAGGAGAATATTATGGAAAGAAAAACAATTACAATAGAAGAAATTAAAGCTAATCCTAATTTGGATTTAAGTCAAAGAATAGCATTGTTTGCTAGTGATGAAAGATGGAATGGTACTGATTTAGAAGAATTAGCTATAGCGTCAATTAAACAAGAGTATGAATATTATGCTAATACTTTAGGGGATAAACCATATATTAATACTATTTTAAGTAAAGTATTAAATGGACATGTATTTAGTCAAAATGAGTTATCTGAAATAATGATATTGGATGAAGATAAAAGAAATGAAATGATTAAGTATCATGAATTAAAAGATAAAGTTAGTGAAAATAATGGTATTACTTTAGAAGATTTTAATAAAGTAACTGAAGTAATGGGTATTGACTCTAATACTGCTGAATTATTTAGAAAATCTTTTGAAGATAGTAATTTAATTATAGATTCATATCAAGTTAAAAAACATTAAAGATAAATAAGAATTATTGTAAAGATAGTTCTTTTTTTATTTATTATTTGGTATAATTTTAGATGTAAGGAGTAATAACTATGGTATATTTAATTGCTAGTAATTCTTATCATATTAGATTAGAAGAAATAACTAAAATATTTAAAAGTTTAGATGATGTTGAAGTAATTGATTATAATGATACTAATTTAGTTGAAATAGTACATTTATGTAGTTATACTTCATTATTTGATGATCATAAGAAAATATTAGTTAAGAATTGTAGTTTTTTAGATGCTAAATCTAAAGATGATATTGAAATACTTGAAAAGTATATTGAGAATCCTAATCCATTAACTGATGTAATATTTTTATTTAATGATAAAGTAGATGAAAGAAAAAAAGTTATTAAGTTATTAAAAGATAAGAATGCTTTTATATATATTAAACCTTTAGGTTATAAAGATATTAATGCTAAGTTAATAGCTAAAGCTAAGAGTGAAGGCTATAAGTTAAGTGAAAGTAATGCTTCATATATTACTTTTGCATCTCTATCTAATTATGATATAGCAATAATGCAATTAGAAAAAGTAATGCTTTATTATGATGAGGCATGTGAAATAAAGAAAATAGATTTAGAGAATTTAGTATCTCAATCACTAGATGATAATAACTTTAAGTTTGTAGATGCTGTTATTAAAAGAGATGTTAAGAGTGCTATGCAATTAATTAAAGATTTTAAATTATTTAAAATAGAACCTATAGTATTAATATCATTACTAGCTAGGGAGTATAGATTATTGTTATTTACTAAGAATTTACAAGATAAGGGGTATTCTAATAGTGATATAGCTAAAAAGTTAGGTTTATTAGATTGGCAATTAGATAAAATTATTAATAATTCATATCATTATGTTAGTAAAGATTTAGAAGATAAATTACTAGAATTATTAGACTTAGATTATAAGTTAAAATCTAATAATATGGATAAGTATTTAGCATTAGAATTATTTGTTTTAGCATTATAAAAGATAGGTAAAAAAATCTATCTTTTTTTATATGGTTATGTTATAATTATTTATGATAAAGGGTTGGTAAGTATGGCAAGTACTAAAAAATCAAAATCAGTTTTAATTGCTTCAACTAAAGGTGGCGTGGGTAAAACCATATTTACTTTAGATTTAGCAGGTATAATCTGCTCTTTAGAGAAGAAAGTATTAATTATAGATTTAGATTTAACTAGTGGTGGAATAGCTCTAGCATTAAATAAATCTTATAATAAATCTGTATATGAAATGAGTGAAGATTTAAAGAATAATGTCTTTGAAGATTTTGATAATTATGTTTTAAAATATAATAAATATATTAGTGCTATTGCATGTCCTAAAGATCCTAGAGATGCTTCTAAGATTGATTTAAGATATTTAGATATGATTATAGATCAAGCTGGATTTATATATGATGTAATATTAATTGATTCTAATCATGATCTTGGACCAACAACCTTATATTTAATGGATAAAGTAGATGATATATTATTTATGATTAATAATGATCCATTAAATTTAAAGAGTACTAGATCAGTTCTTGCTATATTAAAGAATTTAGGAATAGATAATTATAAAGTATTATTAAATAATTCTAATAATCCTTTTAAAGATTATTTTTCTATGTATGATATTAAGAAAACTATTCAAGCAAATATAGATTATACTTTATCTACTGAATTCTTTATTGAAAATATTGATAGAATATTAATGAATGGACATATACCAACATTATTAAAAGATGTTGCTAGAGTATATCAAAAAGACTATTCAACATTACTTACTATAGCAGCTGATATCACTGAAAAGAGAGGTGATATTCATGAGTAGAAATAGTTTAATTAAAGAATTTAATTTAGATGTTAATTATGATTATAAAGAAGATGATTTAAAATATATTTTTAATAATAAAGAGGAATTAGAAATATTAAGAAGAAATATTTTAAATGAATTAGGTAATCAATCTTATAAGAATATTACTATTACTAAAGAATTAGTACTTGATGTAATTAGTGAAAAGACTAGGGGATATAATTTATCTAACTTAGAAAGAAATCATTTATATAATATTATTAATGAAGAAATTAATGGATATGGACCACTATCATCATTATTAAAAGATGATAATGTAGAAGAAATAATGGTTAATTCTTATAACGAAATATATGCTTTAGTAGATGGTAAGATAGTTAGAGATAATTCAATATCATTTATTAATAATGAACATATTATAAGAACTATAAAGAAATTATTATCTAATTCAAATATTAAGTTAGATTCTTCTAATGTTATTGAAACTACTTTAAGTGATGGTTCTTTGTTAACCGTTGTTATGCCTCCGGTATCTGTTAATGGACCTGTTATAAATATAAAGAAATTTAATCCAGTGGTTACTGATATGG
The DNA here is from genome assembly GCA_946613765.1 of uncultured Mycoplasmatota bacterium. Lineage (GTDB taxonomy): Bacteria > Bacillota_I > Bacilli_A > RF39 > UBA660 > RUG12834. Next base: position 1,581 of record CAMOFW010000051.1, on the reverse strand, counting down.
ATGAATTAGTTAAACTTGGTACTTTAACACCATATATGGCTAGATTTTTAGAGGCTGCAGTTAAAGCTAAACTTAATATTATCATCTCTGGTGGATCAAAGAGTGGTAAGACTTCACTTTTATCTACTCTTGCTAATTTATCTTCAGATTATTCAAGGTTAATTACTATATCACCAACTGATGAATTAAATATTAGAAAGAATAATGTAGTTAATTTAAAGACTAATGATAAGATTATTAAAACTGCATTAAATATACATCCAAATACATTAGTTATTAATAATTTAAGTAAAGAATTAGTATCATCTAGTATTGATGTTATGGTAGATGATTCAATTAATGTAATGGAAACATGTTCTTCTAATAATGCTTTAGAAGTAATTAATTTCTTGGAATCTGCTTATGTGGAACAAAAGAATATAGCATCTAAAATAGCTAGAGAAACTATGTATAATGCAATTGATTTAATAGTTACTATATCTAAGTTAAGTGATAATAAACATAGAATTACATCTATTTTAGAATTAAATAAGAATCAAAAGGGTGAAATAGTATTAAAAGAAATATTTGCCTTTAAACAAAAGAAATTACTTGATAATGGTAGAGTAGATGGTGAATTTCAATTATATAAATATATACCTAGATCATATAAAAAGATTGTTAGTAAAGGTATAGATTATATAGATGATATATTTGATGATTTTAAATAAGGGGGATAAATTATGAATGCATATGTTATACAACTCATTTTAATATTTATCTCCTTAGTTATTATCTTTAATGTAATATATTCAATTAGATCATCTTTATTAGAAAAAAGAATTAGTGATTTCTCTTTATCTAAAAAAGATTTTGATGATACAACTACTTTTGAAAAGATATCTCATGTATTATGGAATTTAGTACATTTAATAAGTAATTTATTAAATAAGAGTAGAGTTTTAATGAAGTTATCTTCTAGATTTGAAAAATATATATTAATAAAAGAAGAAGATTTTAAAAGTCCAATTGATTATATAACTGTTATATTAATTACATTGGTATTATCAATTTTATTATATTTATTTTTAGTATTAGCTAGAGTATTTAGTTTTAATATCATATTACTTGTTATATTTATTATACTTGGTATTGTTTTACCTAGTTTATTTTGGCAAATTAGATATGAAAAGAAATGTAAGAATATATCTAATAAGTTATATGAATCTATTATAGTATTAGATGATAATATATCTAAAACTAATATATATAATGCTTTAACTAAAGTGGTTAAGGAATTAGATGATGATATAGCAGATGAATATCAAAGAATATTAATAGATTTATCTTATAATATATCTTTAACTCAAGCCTTTAGAAGATTTTATAAAAGAACTAGAATACCAGAAATTAGAGTTATATATCATTTACTTGATATAGATTCAGATAATTTAGAGGATACATTTCATATAGTTAGAAGTAATTTTGAATATTATGATAAAAAGAATACTTATAAAGACTCTTTAAATACTGTATTAAATGTATTAAAAATAGTATTTATGTTACTTCCACTTACAATAATATTATTTATGTCTATTAATG
>CAMOFW010000050.1 GCA_946613765.1 uncultured Mycoplasmatota bacterium | reverse complement strand
AAATTTAGATCATCATTTCATTTAAGAAAATATATGATTGAGTATATTGATGATAAAGGATTAGAGGTAATTAAAAGTCATGCTTATGACTTTATCAAAAAAAGATTGGCACCAAAAATAATACCAAACGATGGTAAACAAACACCAACCAAAGGACATCCAGTCTTTATTGCTCAACATGCAACAGCAACCTGTTGTAGATCTTGCCTAGAAAAATGGTATCATGTACCTAAAAATATAGAACTAAATGAAAAACAAATAAATGCCTTAGTAGAAGTAATAATGGAATGGATAAAAAGAGAATATAAAAAGTAGTTCAATTGAACTACTTTTTCTTATTACTTGTATAATAGATATTTAATATTATTAAATATAATAATTCTACTATGGCATATAATATTACAGCACATAATAATATAGATGTAACAATCATATCAAATGAATCATTTAATATAGTTAATAATTGTTGAACTAATACTAGTAAGAAAAATATACCTATAACTATTCTAATACCATAAGCACTTTGACCTAAGGCAGTCTTTTTAAATTCATTATTTATCTTTTTAACTTCATCTCTTTTTAAACTAAATATACTCATATATAAAACCTCTTTCTATTATAATTTTAACATAATAAATAACAATAAAAATAATTATTAAATTTTAATTGTAAACAATTGTAAAATTTTAATTGTTTTAATTTTATAAAAATATTAAAGTGATATAATTAAAGAGAGCCTAGGGTGGTTCTCAAAAGAGAATCATCCTTTTTTGTTATTTTAAGGAGGTATGTATATGACAAAATATGTTTTCGTTACAGGTGGAGTAGTATCAGGTTTAGGTAAAGGTATTACTGCATCATCTTTAGCATTACTACTTAAAGCCAGAGGTTATAAAGTATTTATGCAAAAATTTGATCCATACTTTAACGTGGATCCAGGAACAATGAATCCAATTCAACATGGTGAAGTTTTCGTAACTTATGATGGTTGTGAAACAGACCTAGACTTAGGACACTATGAAAGATTTATTGATGAAGAATTAAATTATACATCAAATATTACAAGTGGTAAGATTTATAAAAACGTAATTGAAAAAGAAAGAAAAGGAGATTACCTAGGAGCAACAGTACAATTAGTTCCTCATATTACTAATGAAATTAAAAACAAAGTGTATGAAGCAGGAATTACAAGTGGTGCTGATATCGTAATCACTGAAGTAGGTGGTACAGTAGGAGATATTGAATCCCTTGCTTTCTTGGAAGCCTTAAGACAAATTCAAATGGAAAAAGGAAAAGAAAATACTTTCTTTATCCATACTACTTTAATTCCATATATTTATGGATCTAACGAACTTAAAACTAAACCAACACAAAACAGTGTTAAAGACTTAAGAAACTTAGGTATCCAACCTGATGCCTTAGCTTGTAGAACTCCATTTCCTACATCTGAACATCTAAAAGAAAAACTAGCACTATTTTGTAATGTTAATAAAGAAAACATTGTTGATGAAATAGATGAAAAGAATATCTATAGAATTCCACTTCATTTATATGATCAACATATTGATGAAATAATATTAAAACAATTTAACTTAAAAGTTAATAAAGCTAATATTAAATATTGGGAAGATATTGTTAATGTAATGGAAAACCTAAAAGGTGAAATTGAAATTTCTTTAGTAGGTAAATATACTGAATTACATGATGCTTATCTATCAGTAATGGAAGCACTACATCATGCAGGTTATAAATATAATGTTAAAGTAAATATTAATTGGGTTGATTCTGAAGAACTAGAAGATCCAAAAGTAGATCTTAAAAAAGTATTTAAAAATTCTAAAGGTATTATTGTCCCAGGTGGATTTGGTCGTCGTGGTATCGAAGGTATGATTAAAGCTATTACTTATGCTAGAGAAAACAAAGTTCCATATCTTGGTATTTGCTTAGGTATGCAACTAGCAGTAATTGAATTTGCAAGAAACGTATGTAAATTAGAAGATGCAACTTCAACTGAATTTGATTCAATGTGCAAGAACCCAGTAATTGACCTAATGGATGACCAAAAAGGAATTCTAAACATGGGTGGAACACTTCGTTTAGGTAACTATGAATGTACAATCAAAAAAGGTACTTTAGCATATAAAGCATATAAAGAAGAACATATTCAAGAACGTCATAGACATAGATATGAATTTAATAACAAATATAAAGAAGTAATCGAAGAAAATGGTATGACTATTTCTGGTATTAATGATTTAGCTAACTTAGTTGAAATCGTTGAAATAAAAGATCATCCACATTTCATTGGTGTTCAATTCCATCCAGAATTTAAGTCTCGTCCAAATAGACCAGAAGGTGTATTTGCAACATTTATAGAAAGTGCGGCTAAGAAGAAATAATGAATAGACTATTATATAACTACATAATTGAAAAAATAAAACTAATTCAAATATCACAAAGTCCTTATCAAATTGCTAGAGATAATACTAAACATAATTCTAGTGATTATAAACAAGAAAGAACTTTAATTAGAACTAGAAAAAGCAATATAAGAACAACAAATAAGTAGATGAATAATCTACTTTTTTTTGTTATAATTATAAAGAAACAAGGTGATTAATATGCAAGTATCTTTAGGTGATTATTTAATTGATGTTGAAATAGAATATAAATCTAATAAGAATTTATATATAAGAGTTAATGATGATTTAAAAATGCATGTTACATGCAATAGATTATTTACTAAAAATCAAATACTTGATGTAATAAATAAAAACCAAAAGAAATTATTAAAAATGTATGAATCTAAATTAAAAGAAGTAGATAATAATAATTTTTATTATTATCTAGGTGATAAATATACAATTATTTATGATGAAAGTATTAAACAACCAATAATTGATGGTGATTTAATATTTGTTAAAAATGAAAAGATGTTAGATAAATTTACTAAAGATAAAATCATTAGTGTATTTCAAGAAAGATTAGATAAATGTGCAATAACTTTTGATAGTCTTCCTAAATATACATTAAGAGTAAGAAAGATGTCTACAAGATGGGGTGTTAATAACAGGGGTAATAATACTATAACTTTAAATACTGAATTAATTAAAAAAGATGTAACTCTAATTGATTATGTTTGTATTCATGAACTATGTCATTTCTTACAAGCTAATCACTCACCTAAGTTTTGGGCAGAAGTAGAGAAACGTTACCCATACTATAAACAAGCAAGAAAGATGTTAAGGGAGGTATAATTATGGAAATTATAACTAGTTTACAAAATAAAAAGATTAAGGAATTAAATAAATTAAAAGATAAAAAAACTAGAGACAAAGAAGATTTATTTTTAGTTGAAGGTGATCACTTAGTTAATGAAGCTTATAAAATGAATCAATTAAAAGAAGTACTTTGTTTAGAATCTTTTTCATGTAATTTTGATGTACCAATTACATATATCTCTGAAGATGTAATGAAAAAACTATCAAACATGAAATCTATATCTAATGTTATTGGTGTATGTAAGAAATTTAAAACTAAAGGTTATGGTAATAGATTAGTACTTTTAGATGGTATACAAGATCCAGGAAACTTAGGTACTATTATTAGAAGTTCAGCATGTTTTAACTTTGATACTATAGTATTAGGACTTAATACTGTAGACCTTTATAATGATAAAGTTATTAGATCTACTGAAGGTATGATATTCCATGAAAATATTATTCAATGTGATCTAGAAGAATTCCTAAAAGAAATAAAGAAAAATAATTATACTATTTATACTACTAATGTTAATACTGGTAAAATATTAAATGATATTGATTTTGGTGAAAAAATTGCTATAATAATTGGCAATGAAGGACAAGGCGTAAGTGATATTTCTTCATATGCTGATGAAACTTTATATATACCAATGAATAAGAAGTGTGAAAGTTTAAATGCAAGTGTAGCTACTTCTATTATTATGTATGAAGTATCTAAAAAAGATTATGAATAGGGGTAATATTATGGATTATATTTTAATAGGTAAAATAGTTAATACTCATGGTATTAAAGGTGAACTAAGATTACTAAGTGATTTTGATAAAAAAGAAATAGTATTTAAACCTAACTTTAATATCTATATTGGTAATTCATATATTAAAGAAACTATTAATACTTATAGACATCATAAGATGTTTGATATGATTACTTTAAAAGGATATAACAATATCAATGAAGTATTAAAATATAAATATGAAAATGTATATGTTAAAAGAAGTGATTTAAATCTAAATGAAAATGATTATCTACTTGATGATTTAATAGGTATGAAGGTAATAGATAATAATGAGGTAATTGGTAAAGTAATAGATTATAATCAAGGATCTAATGTATTACTTAAAATAAGTGGAGTAAAAGAATTTTATATACCTTTAGTAGATGAATATGTTATTAATGTAGATTTAAAAAATAAAGAAATACATACTAAAAATGGAAAGGATCTAATATTATGAAAATAGATATATTAACTTTATTTCCTAATATGTTTGATTCTTTCTTTAAAGAATCAATTATTAAAAGAGCTATAGAAAATAATAAAGTTGAAATAAATGTAATTGATTTTAGAGAATACTCTAAAGATCCACATAAAAAAGTTGATGATACACCATATGGTGGTGGAGCAGGAATGGTATTAACTTGTCAACCAATCTTTGATTGTGTTGAATCTCTTAGAACACCAGAGTCTAAAGTTATTATTCTTACACCATCAGGTAAATTATATAAACAAGAAACAGCATATGATTTATCTAAAGAAAGTCACTTAATAATTATATGTGGACACTATGAAGGTTTTGATGAAAGAATACTTTCACTAGCAGACCTACAATTATCTATTGGTGATTATGTCTTAACTGGTGGAGAAATACCAGCCTTAGTATTAGTGGATTCAATAACAAGATTAATTGATGGAGTTATAACTAAAGAATCACACGAAAATGATTCATTTAATAATAACTTACTTGATTATCCAACTTATACTAAACCAGCAGATTATAATGGAATGAAAGTACCTGATGTATTAATATCAGGAGATCATAAAAAAATTGATGAATATCGAAAAACAGAACAAATAAGAAAAACAAAAGAAAATAGACCAGACTTACTAAAGTAAGTTAAGGGGGATACTTATGAGATATGTAGTAAAAAAGAAAAATAAAATATTTGATGTTATTAACTTAGAATATCCAATTAAAGGATATAAGTTTAACTCCAAAAGTGAAGAAGTTAAATCAATTACTTTAGTTAATCCTAAACTAATAACTAAAGTTGTAGATATTAAAGTTAATACTATGTTAAATAGATTATTAATGATAGTTAATGATGCTTTTAACTCTGATGATAATCCAACAGGAGTTACTATAGCATTAGATGAAATAAGAATGGTTAAAACTGCTATATATAATAAGTATAATAAATTACTAGATGATAGAAAAAAAGAATTATATTTAAGAAAAATATCACTACTAGAACAAGAAATGCAAGATAAATTATACTTTTATCAAGTAAGTAA
>CAMOFW010000049.1 GCA_946613765.1 uncultured Mycoplasmatota bacterium | reverse complement strand
AAAATTATAACAAAAAAAATATGTAAAGTAAATTACATATTCATCATTTGAAGTACAGCAAATATCAATAGAATCATTGTTCCTGCACCAGTTGCAATAAGCATTGACATTGTCTTGTTCTCCATTTTATCTAATCTTTCTTTATATCTTGTTTCTCTTGCTTTTTGTTGTAATGAAGAAATAGATCTAGAGAAAGTAAGAAGTTGTTCTTGTTTTCTTTCTTGTTTACCTAAACCTAAACGATATAAAAGTCTCATCATTCTCATTGAGTCTCTTACTGGATAAGTTTTAGCAAATGTCATATATGGATTAATTGATGAATCACCGGCATTAATTTCTGCTATCATTTGTCTTAATCCTTTTTTAAATATTTCAGGAGCACTATCAATTGACTTACCTAGTGCTACTGGAACAGTATAGTGTTGAATTAAGATTTCTAATCCTTTTAAATAATGTGGTAATAAAGAGTCTATTTCATGTAAGTGTGCATTGTAATATTTCTTTAGAGAAGAATAACCCATCTTAAATACTACAAAACCTATAATAACTGCAGCTAGTACATATAGATATGATAAGTTATTAATAAAGACTGTTAGTAATACAACCATAGAAAGTAAACCATCTCTTACTCTTTTACCAAATAAGAAGTCTGGATCTACACCATCTCCATATCTTGCTCTAACTAAGAAATCATAGTCATCTTCTTTAAATCTTCTAAAATAAACTTTATTGTCATCAATTAATTTATTTACATCTATTACTTTTGTGAATTGTAGAGCTGCTACTATAACAGCACCTAAACCTAATATTTCAAAGTACATATATTACTCTACCCCCACATCTTCATTATAGTATTTCTCACCTGTAAATAAGAAATAACAGTTAATTAAAATAATTCCGTGAAGTACAATATCTACGTACCACATGTCTAATAATTTAATATATGAATCTTTACCTAGTAAGAATTGCATAGCCATAACTAAGAAGAATAAGGCTAAACCGAATGTAATAAATCTAGTATGGAAATTTGCTCTATCCATTCTATCTCTATATACACCCTCTACTAAAGCATCGATATCTAAAGACATGTTTTCTAAAGATTCTCCTGAATCTCTTGCACCCTCTTTAGTAATTTGATAGAAAAGTTGATGCATATTTTTAACCATATAGTATGGATATCTTTCATCAAAATAAGCAATAGATTGGTCTATAGTACCATTAGTATAAGACATATCAATCATTGTTTTAACATCACTTAATACTGGATCTTCTAAGATACCACTATCTCTTACACCCTCAAGTGATTTAACAAATGATTGAGTTGTATTAAATTCCATTATAACATTAGTAGTATATGTTTGAATTTGTTCAAATACATATTCACTATATATTCTTTTATATCTTAAATAAGATATAAATGGTACTGAAAATGCAGCTACTGCTGCATAGCATATAGTTATAACAATATTATAAAAATATAAATATGATATAACTGATGCTAGACCTGCAAAGATTGCAACTTGTGTTGCAAATTCTCTAGGTGTATAATCTTCACCTAGTTCTTTAATTTTTGATCTCATTTGTTTGTATGAAAAAGGAGCGATACGATCATATAAGTCTTTAGCTTGTTTAGAAATATATTTTGTTGTTCCAGCAACTGTTTGATTTTGACTAGAACGATATGCAATTGCAAAAATTGCAATAATAAACAATAATACTAGTTCCATTTTTATCCTCCTTTTTATAACACTTCAATGTCACTTAATTCTTCAGGATTAGTAAATGATGGTTTAATAGTTTTATTATTTCCATCGTCTCCTGATTCGTCAGTTTCATTTTCTACACTTACACTTTGAGATGGTGCTTGAACTGGTGTTACTTGTGGTGTTGGAATACTTTCAACACTTGGTGTAACATTAGGTGTTGAAGCAACTGCTTGATTTTCAGGACTAACATTTGAGTTTATATCTTTATTTAAAGTAGATGCATCCTCTGGTTTTGGTGCTTCTTCTTTATTGTATTTTAAACACTCATCTTTAGTACTTGTGTCAGTAGATTCATCACCTTTTAGTTCTTTACTTTCACCTAATTTAAATACATCATCATCTAATACTACATTTTGAATAGCCATGTAATCAATTAGATGTTGTGATGGATCATGTAGTGTAAAATGACCATCTAAAGTCTTTTTATAAATAACATTGGTACAAGGTTTATTATCATCGTCTACGTAGAATTCACATACTTCAATTATTTCTCTTTGGAATCTATTTAATCTCTTAGAGAAATAACCTTTAACATATATACCTATTTGTACATATCTATGAATTGTAGTTAAGAATTGTTCTACCTCTTGTGATGTCTCTAAAAGTGAGTACATACGAAGAGGAATTGATGAAGCTTTATCAGCATGAATTGTTGATAAGATATTGTGACCAGAAGAAATTGAGTTTCTTACAGCCATAACAGCTTCAGCAGAACGAACTTCTGATAGTAAAATCCATTTAGGGTTTTGTCTCATACATGTTACAAGAACATCAGTATAAGATGCAATGTTATTAGTTTTCATTGCTACAATATCTCTATGTGGGAAAATTCTATCAAGGTGAAGTTCTAAGGTATCTTCAATAGTTATTAACTTTTCATTCTCAGCAGTATGAGAAGCTAAATATTTAACTAACTCTGTTTTACCTGAACCAGTTTCACCGGCTACAATTATATTACAATGACCTTGTACACATTTAATTAAAAAGTCATGTAAATTCTCTATAACATATTTTTCATTTATTAATTTATCTTTATTAAGTCTGATCTTAGCTGGAGTTTTTCTTATTAAGCATGCTATACCATTAGTTGCAATAGAATCATGCACGAAGTTCATACGAAGTTCTGCAGATTCAGAGTCTAAAAATGGATGAGCCATATTAAATGTTTTACCCATTACATTAGAACATTGAAATGCCAACTTTTCCATGAAGGCATTGTTAATGTCTGGTCTATCTACTTGATAAACACCTTTAGATAGTGTCTTAAGCCATACTTGACCACCATTTGAATATGAGATATCTGTGATATCATCATCTTTTAAAAACTCAGTTAAAGGACCAAAGTCTATCTGTGAGAACACAGCATCATTCATATTTTCACCCACTTTTTTATTCTGTTATTGTTACACATTTATTTAATATATGTTGTTTAATTGTTTCATTATCTACAGTTGTTTCACCTTGTTGAGCAGTATATGCTGCATTTCTTGGAACTGGTATAATTTCTACATCATCAACAAATTCTGCTTTTTTAAGTAAATCAAATAAATCATCTGGTACTTCAAAAAGCATTGCTGATGGTGTACCATTGTTAACACCATTTTCAAGTAAAGCATTACCCTTATCATCTTTTACTGCTTTAACTTTAATTGATTCAATTAAACGACCAAACATAATCTTTCCACTTGCTCTATCGTCTGCTTTAGCATATAAGTCGATATAAGTATTAGGGAAGATTTTATTAGCATAAGTAGTTGCCATAGTTACTTTTAAAGAATATACAGTATAACCATCTTTCATATTAATGAAAGCATAATCTGGCATTTGTTCTTCAGTCATAACTACATCACTATAGAAGTAACTATTTTGAGGTATGTTAGTTGAATAACTAACATAATGATCTATTACTTCTTTTTCACTTTTTATTAAAGTTTTACTTGTATTTGCTAAACTTCTTGGAACAGTAGTATATCCAATTAAATCTGCTGTTATCTTAGATTTCTTAGTTAATTCTTTTTTAGCATATGGAACTCTAATTGGATCTGTTGCTTTATTAACTCTGAAATTATATCCAAAGTATAAAACTAATACACCAAGAATAACACATACAAATGTAACTGTATTTTTATTAGTAAAGAATTTTTTTAATCCTGTTAATTGATTTCCCATAATAATCCCTTCCTATTCGTTAAAGTTATATCCTCTAGCAAGAATATAATTTTGAATATAAGCCGAATCAATTTCAGGTGCTCTTGTTTCAGCTGAGTATGATGCATTTCTTGGTATTGGAATTATCTTTGAATTAATATATTGTGCAGTCATTAATAATTTATATAAATCATTTGGTACTGCAAACCACATGTATCTAGGTGATCTAACTTCACCAGATGATTCAAATACACTATTACCATTTGCATCGTATACAGCCATTACTTGAATACCTTTAATTAATCTACCAAATATTATCTTATCAGTATCTTTTTCAGTTAACTTAACATATAAATCTATATAGTTTCCAGGATAAATTGAGTTACCATATGTAGAATCAAAATCTACATCTAAACGATAAACTGTATATCCTTCAGGTATATTAGCAAACTCTGATTCAGGTTTAGCTGAATTAGATAATATACTTTGTGTATAAAAGAAACTATATTGAGGAATTGTATATCCATAGTTAACAAATTTACCAATAACACTATATCCATTATTAATTAAATTCTTGGCATTAGATAATAAACTTTTAGGTACAGACATGTATGCTATAGATTCTGATTTTATTTCTTCTCTACTGTTTAATTCTTTTTTAGCATATGGTACTTGGACCAATTGTGTAGCTTGGTTTACTTTCCAATTATACACAATATATAGTCCAATAATACCTGCAAATACTATTAAAACAGTTAAAGTATTTTTATTTTTTAATATCTTAGTTATGTTTTCTTTTAATTCGTTAGTACCCATTTTTTATTCCTTTCTAGGATTATTATTTAATCCATCCTCTACCTTTAAATATAATAAACATATTATTAGGATCATTTTTCATTGTATCCCAGCTTGTGCTTGCAAGATATTCTTTACAATTTTGAGTTGTTCCTGGAACTTGTAAGCTATAATTAAACCATGTTTTAAATTCTTCTAAAGTTTCAATTGTAGCTAATTTTGCTTTTTGATCAGCTGTTAAATTAACTAATCTATCAGTATTAATATTATAAGTTCCTATTGTTTTACCTTTAAAGTAATCCATTAAAGTTGATGTTAAGTTTAATGTACAACCCTTATATTTTATTGTTTTAGAATCTGGAGTACTTTCACCTCTTGCTCCTAATTCAAGGATTGAAGAGAATGTTGTAGTTGTATCATATTCATTATTAGAAGCTCCAATTTGGAAACTTCTTGTTCCAGATGATATCTTAACACTTACTTTTGGTGGAACTTCATATAAGTCAAAGAATTCAACATCGTATTCATTTGCCATGTTAACATTTTCAGCAAATCTTCTTACAAAGTTCTCAACAAATTTTTGTTCACTTATTTTTAAATTACCATATAAACGGTAGTAAGAGAAGTCAATCGCATCAACCATTGATGCTTGAGTGACTTCCTTAATATTGTAATAATCTTGGGTATTATTTGTAGAGATATTGTTAACAAGTAACATTACTCCGATAACAAATACCCCTAAAATAACTAACCAGTATCCCCAGTATGACTCTCTCATGATAACACCCTCGATCCATCGTTTACTTTTTCTGGATAATCACCAGTAGCTTTTGTACCAGTAAATCCACAATTTTTCTTTAATAGTTCATAGAACTCATCGCTCATCTTAACTTGACTACCGTA
>CAMOFW010000048.1 GCA_946613765.1 uncultured Mycoplasmatota bacterium | reverse complement strand
TGCTTTTTTTATTTATATAACAATCACTTATAAATAAGCAAAATTATTATGATAAGTAATAAGATGATTATAATATAGACTCTTCTATTCATAAGCATCCCTCCTTTCATAAAAGAAAGGCACAAGCATAGCTGATTTTGACTAAAACAAGGTGTGTCTTGAATCTTATATCAAATATTTTTTATTTTGTAAAATATTTACATTAAAGATGTAAACCCTTACTAAAAGTGATTTTTTGTATAGCCATATTTCAATTGTTAAATAATGATTTAACCTATTATTATGTAATTGAATACAAATTAAAATGAAAATATATTTTTATTTTTTACATTATATTTACAAAAAAAGAAGACCTATAGGTCCTCTTCTTCAATTTCTTTTAATGGACTATACCAATCAGCAATATCTTTATAGATTAAAGTTAATCTTGAACCATCTAATCTATATAAATCACTTGTTTTAGTAATCTTATCATAGTTTTTAGTTACATATATTAAATCATTATTAATATACATAAAACTATATACGTCTGTTGCTTGAATTGAATGTCTAAATCCATTATAGATTTCTAAGTCATTAATGTATTCACCAGTAGATTTTAGGTAGTATATAGATTCATGATTTTCAGATACAACTACACTGTTTGGTGTTACATCTTCTACTAAAGTTCTAGTTCTACCTTCACTTACTTGGTTTAGATAATATCTATTATTAATATAGTTAACAAATAAATATCCATTAGCATAATCTTCAATTAATTTATTAGATAGTAAGTTAGTATCTATTTCCCCTACTAATTTAGCAGTTCTATTAGTTATCTTACTATAATATAAATCATAATATTCATTATTTTCTACTAATAAGTAATATTCATTATTATTTCTAATATAAATCTTAGCTTTAGATGTTATATTCTTGTAAGTTTGTGATGCTTCATTAGTATTATATTTAAAATACATTGAATTTAATCTAGCATTATCAAAATCATTTTTAAATGTTTCAACATCACTATAATTATCAATATTTAAAGTATTATTATCATAGGAATATGCAGTATATGAGAATACTAGTGTTCTAATATTATAATAATAAAGTTCATTAATATTAGATTCAATTAAAGTAGTAGTATTATTATTTTTATAATATAAGTCATTACCTACATTACCTGCTTCTTTAATTAATTCTCTTATTTGATTTCTAAAGTCTATATTCTTTTCTTCTTTTTGATTTGCTTCATAAGTTTCTTTATTTATTTTTCTTGAAGTATAATCTTCATATGAATATGATACAAAGTTCTTATCAGCAGCTTTGTGTTCATCACTTACACCATTAGAGAAGTCTTTAACACTTGTTGTTTTAGTAGTATAAATAAATTTAGTATAATTATTATCTTTATCATATAGTTTAACTACACCCTCTAATACTTTATTAGATGTATTAGTATTAATATCATATAAATAATAATCTTTAGTATCTTCATTTTTAATACTATAAAGTATTAATTTATTATCTTTATTTAATTCTACTGTTTCATAAGTATTAGATACTAATACTGGAGTAGAACCTATTTCTTGATATATTAAATTATCATTTTGATTATAAATCATATGATTATTATCTACTACTTCTACTTCTTTAACATTTGATGCTATTTTAGTAGTTTTAGATTCATTTCTTTCATAAATAAATAAGTCATTGTTATTATCAATAAAATATACTAATTTATCATCTTTAGAGAATCCATACTCTACTGGATTTTGAGCTATTTTAGTACCTACTCCAGATACTGATGTATCAAGTAAATATAAGTTATTATTATTTGTATATAATAAATATCTAGTATCATTATTAGCATATGAAATATTAGCATTAGTAATAGATGCTATATCATTTTTAGAGTTATTACTCTTTGTAATAACCATTAATCTATTATTAGCATCAGAAAATACTAATGGGTAATCTGGATGTAGTTTGCTTCTAAACATAAGACTTCCAAATACCATAGCAAAAGATGCTATTAATAAACCAAATACTATTAAATATGATCTTAATCTATAAGGATTAAAATTTTTATTCTTCATTATTAGTTACACCTCTTATATATTATCTTATAATTATAATAAATTATCAATATCTTTTGCACACTTAATTAAATAGTCATCTGTCATACCTGCTATGAAATCTATTACTTTTCTAGGTTTAGATGTATTATTTAAATAAGTTTCACTCATATGATTTAGATATTCTTTATTAATTAAAGATTCTTTATTATCTATTTCATTTAGATAGTAATTAAATACTGTTCTAAACATATGTTCCCATCTTTTTATAGTTTCTTCATCATGAGCTTTAGAATAAATATGTTCATAGTTAAATTTCTTTAAATCACTTAGTGCTTGATATACATTATCACTTAAGCATAAATAATTTTTATTAAAACTATTATTTATAATATCCATGATTAAAGTATTAATTATATCTTTGTTAGTAGAACCCAATACTTTAGTTATTGATGTTGGAATATCTTCAATACTTAACATATTTAATCTTATAGCATCTTCAATATCTCTACCTAAATATGCGATAATGTCTGATATTCTTACTACACATCCTTCTAAAGTCATTGGTATCATTTTTTTGTTTTGTTCTTTATCAGTATATGCGTTGTTATACTCTCTTAAAAAATCTTCTTTAGTTTTCTTAATAGGTTTATATTCTTTTTGTTCTATTTCACCATTATGGCACATAATAGCATCTAGAACTTGTAATGTTAGATTTAATCCTTTACCATGACTTTCTAAAGTCATAAATTCTCTTACACTTTGAATATTATGATTAAAGTAACCACAGTTATTTTCTAAGCTTATTTTATTTAAAATATATTCTCCTTCATGACCAAATGGTACGTGTCCAATGTCATGTCCTAGTGCAGCAGCTTCGATTAAGTCTTCATTTAAGTTTAAAGCACGACCGATTGTTCTTGCTACTTTACTAACCATTTGAACATGTGTCATACGTTTAGATATATGATCATTATTTGAATTTGAAAACACTTGGGTTTTATCTATATATCTTGTATAAGATAATGAATATATAATACGATCAGCATCTCTTAGATATGGTGGTCTAATATCAGACTCTTCTTCTTCGAAACGTATTGCTTCACTATTCTTACAAGCTAAATTTGATAAATATCTATCTCTATTCATATTATTTTTAATTTCTTCTAACATATAATTACCTCTAAATATATATTATTATATCATATTTTATGCTATAATAAAACTGTTAAAGGAGTAGCTATGAACCCAGAAAAAATAGGACAATTTATCAAAGAAATAAGAGTTAAAAATAACTTAACTCAAAAAGATTTAGCCGATAAATATAATGTAACTTATCAGGCTGTTTCAAAGTGGGAAAATGGTAAGAATTTACCTGATATATTGTTAATTAGACAAATGGCTAAAGATTTTAATATAAATGTTGAAGATATATTAGATGGTACAGTTAATAAGAAAAATAATATATTATTATATATAATACCTATTATTATAGTTATATTATTAATTATAGTTGTTATACTTATTAATAATTTAAATAGTGGTTTTAACACTTCCAGCGTATCTTCTATGTGTTCTGATTTTGATGTTAATGGTATGATTACGTATGATAAAAATAAATCATCTATATTTATATCTAAAGTAAACTATAATGGTTGTGAAGATAATATTATATATAAACGTATAGAGTGTAATTTATATGAAGATAATATCTTAATTAAATCATGTATAGTTAAAGAAAATACTACCTTAAAAGACTATTTAAATGAAGTATCATTTTATATAGATAATTATGAACAAGTATGTAAGAATTATGATAATAATACTATAAAATTAAATATAAATGCAATTAAAGATGATGGTAGTATTAAAAATTATGAAATACCACTTAATTTAGAAAGTAATTGTAATTAAAAAAAGCATTCTTATGAATGCTTTATTTAATTCCATTATTATTTAAGAATTCTTGGAATTTAGTTTCTGAATAAGCTCCTACTATACCATCGGCAAATTTACCATTCTTGATAATAAATGTCATTGGAGTATAACCGAAGTATTCACTAAAGTTTTGAGTCTTAGTTTCACCATTTACAGTTAAAGTAACTTTAGATTCTAATTTCTTCATTAAGTTATTGTAATCTTCACTATCTTTAACTACAGTAGTAATATCTAAGTATTGAGTTACATAATTGTATTTAGATTGCATTGTCTTTAATGTAGGTAAGAAACTTACACATGCACTACATGTTGATCTACCTAAGTATACAACATAAGTACCTTTCTTATCATTAAATAAATCTACTACTTCTTTATTTGATAGTGTTTTAAATGATGATACATCATATTCACTTGTTGTTTGTGTTTGAGTTTGGGTACTTGTGCTATTACTTGTAGATGCATCAGACTTTTTAACACTAAATGCTGAAGCTAGATTTAATAATAAATCAATTGATACAATTACTAATATAACTATAACTAACTTATATAATTTATTTACTCTATCTTCCATTTTTAAAACCTCCTATATAATTATAAAATATTACCATTACCAAGTAAAGAAATTATTTCATCTCTACTTTGATCATAATTATTATTTTTATCTTGGTATTCACTTAATCTTCCATACATTTGAAATATATTTAAAGATAATACGATATTTCTAGCATATTGATAATCTAATTTATAAGTTCTTCCACCATATCCATTGAAATAAAATATTCTATTAATATTATCTTGTCCAATAATATAATTAGCTATTTCTTTAAAATTACTGTCTGCATCATATAATTGATGAAAATCTTGAAGTATTTCATCATCAATACTTTTAAGTAAATAATTTTTTGGACCTTTAGTTAATAATCTAAAGTTTATTACATCTTTTTTGTTAGCAAGTGTAGAAACCTTAGATATACATATTGGTGTATCAACACTTTCTATTATCCCTTTTTTAAATAATTTTTCTTTTAATTCTTTTTCATCATATCTAGATGTAATAGAATCAATAAATTTTAATTTACTTAAGTCTTCATACTTAGCATTTAATAATTCTTGATCTAGGTTGATTTTTCTAAGTTGTTTATTAAAAGCTATTAAATAACAATCATTCATAAGCTTCTCTCTTTCTTAGTCTTTGTCTAGCAATATTAAAATCAATTATTTTATCATTTTCATTGTGCAATAAGTGAAATGCTTCATTTTCATATTTTCTTATTGTTTTGTCATCATAATTTGCTATTAGTGTCCTATTTAATGCTCTAGTATATCTAAATGCCTCATCTTCATCATCAAATACATATCTAGTACTTGTATAATTAATACACTCACCATTTATATATACTATATCTTGTTTATGTAGTTGGCTATCATAAAAGGGTACAACTTTATGCGATATTCTTTTTTCTCCATTTACTTCTTGGACATAACAAGAATCAAGCACATAGCATTTAACTACTACATATGCTTTTATTATGTTATCTTCGACGATATGCATTGGCATATATTTAATAGGATACTTCATATTAACCACCCTGTAACTTAATTATATAATGAATATAAAAAGAATATCAAGTTAAATTGATATTCTTAATTTGTTTTTAATGTGAAATAACCTGGTTTATTATTTGTAGGATCATCAACGCGAGCATATTCT
>CAMOFW010000047.1 GCA_946613765.1 uncultured Mycoplasmatota bacterium | reverse complement strand
TCTTCTTCTGTTTCTAATATTGCATGACATATACCATGTTCTTCTAATTCTTCTCTAATATCTTTCTTAACTTTAACAATATTTTTAGATTTAGATACTATATGCATAGTAGCATAGTTATTATATCCATCAATACTCCATACATGAATATGATGTACATCATCTACTCCTTTTATTTCTAGTAAATGTTCTTTTAATTCATCAATATTAATACTACTAGGGGTCTTTTCTAAAAATAAATCTACTATACTCTTTAAATTCTTATATGAATTAATAAGTATAAATAATGCTACACCAATACTCATAATAGAATCTAATACTTTAATATCAGTAAAGTTCATTATAATAGCACCAACTAATACAACTATCCATCCTAATACATCTTCTAACATATGTAAATTAACAGACTTTTGATTAATTGAATCACCATCTTTAGTAACATAAGCAGCAATAAAATTTAATACTACTCCAATAATAGCAAATATAATCATTCCACTATAATTAACTTCTACTGGATTAAATAATCTTTTTATAGCACCTATAATAACTAAAATAGATCCTACAAATAATATAGTTGTAGTTATAACACCACCTAATACTGAATATCTAACATATCCATAAGTATATTTATTATCCGCATGTTTTTTACTAATCTTTTCCATGAAATAAGATATACCAATGGATACAGCATCACCTAAATCATGTATAGAATCAGATAAGATTGAAACTGAATTAGTTAATAATCCTCCAAATAATTCAAATATAGAAAATGCTATATTAAGTATAAATGCAATTAAAATATTCTTTTCTGTTTTCATTTTTACCTCCTTTTATTTATTACATTTTGTATTAATTCAACATCATTAGTAATAATATTATCAACATTAAACATTATCATTAAGTTTGCTACATTCTCATCATTTACAGTCCATGCATATACCTCTTTATTATTTTGATGTATCTCATCAACTAAAAAAGGATTAATAATAGTATAATTTAGTGATAATACATCAACTTCATATGAACTAACATCATTGTCTAATTTAGATGTAACATATACTGTTTTAATATTATTATCTAAATTTTCTATCTTTTTAACAGATTCATAATTTTGAGAAGCTACTACACATCTATCTAACATATTATATTGATTTAATAAATATATTACTTGTTTTTCAAAATTTCTATCTTTATCATTTACTTTTAATTCTATATTTAATATAACATTTGAATTCTTAACTAATTCTAAAACATCACTCAATAGTGGTATTCTTTCATCTTTATATTTCTCATTAAAATATGATCCAATATCTATTTGACTTAGCTCCTCATAATTTAAATCTTTTATCTTTTTATTTATATTAGCTATTCTCTTTAAATCTTTATCATGAAAAACAACTATTTTTCTATCCTTAGTTTGTTGAACATCTAATTCTATATAATCAGCATTTAATTCAATTGCTCCCTTAAAAGCAGAAATAGTATTTTCAGGATACACAGCACTAGCACCACGATGAGCAGTTATTTTTATATTATTAACATTACCAACATGATTATAAATAAATATAAATATAGTAATAAATAATACTATAAATCCTATGATTCTAAATTTGTTTTCTTCTATAATGTTTGTTCTCATATCTATCCTCTAACAAACACTATTATAACATAAAAAAACTAGATTGCTCTAGTTTTACTTTATTATAATTACATATCTTTTCTTCTATTTTCACCTTTTAATTCAATATCATCAGTTAAAACTTTAATACGTTCTACTACTCTAGCAGCAGCAACCTTATCAGTCTTATTTGATAACTTATCTTCTAATTCATCAATAGTATAATTAGAAGTAAAGAATGTAGTCTTATAATTATTCATTCTAGATTGAAGTATAGTTCCAAGTATTTCATCTCTAGACCATTCACTAACCTTTTCAGCTCCAATATCATCAAGTAGTAATAAATCAACATTCTCTAAATAAGCCATAGTAGATTCTAACTCATCAAAGTTAGCTTTTAAATCTCTAAGTAATGTTGGAAAATAAACAATCTCTGTTCTTACGCCATTTTCTTTTAATTTATTAAATACAGCAGCAATAATATATGATTTACCACTACCAAAAGGTCCATGTAAATATAAACCTTTATGTTTAGTAGTAGTATCATATTTTTTAATAAAATCTACTACCCATTTCATTAATGGTAATCTACACTTAATAGTTTTATCTACATCATCTAAATTAGCTAATTCTAATTCTTTTTCTCTAGTCATTTTATTATTTTCTTTTTCAATTTGTTCTTTTTTATATTTACAAGGAATATATTCAAAAGTAATAGAATTATTATATACTTTAGGACAACATACATATCCATCTCTATTCTTACAACAATTTAGTCCCTTACAATTCTTACAATTAATTAATTCTACAACACTATCTTGTAACTTAGAAGTATTATATTTTTTAGCTTCTTCATCTACTTTTAAGGAATCAACTAACTTTTTAAAATTATTATCTTTTAAAGCTTCTTGATAATTCTTATCAATAGCATCCAATATTTCATTACTTGCTACTACTTTCATACTACTTAATTCCTTTCATTAATTCTTCTAATTCTTTTTTCTCTTCTTCACTAATTTCTTCATCTTTAATATCTTGTTTAAACCATGTAGGAACTTTTTCAATTTGCTTTTGAGTTACCTTAGTAGTTTTAACTACTTTATTTTTAGATTTAATAGCTAAATTCATTGCTTCTTCAGCTGTTTCAACTCCACTTCTCTTCCATTGTCCTGCAATAGTTTCAACATATGCTCTAGATAATTTATTATTATTTGTTCTAAGAACATATTCTAATAAAACATTAATAACAGCAGGTTTTAAATCTAAATCTAATCTTAAATATTCAATTAAATTTAAATCTCTTGGAGTTGGATTAACACCTTTATATTTAGCTTTTAAGAAATCATATGGACTAACACTTTCAAACATATAAATTAATTTAGCTCTCTTAGATGTATCACCTTTAGGTTTTCTTAAATATTCTGGTTGAGCTTGATATACCAATGTTGGTAATTTACCATTATTAATATATGTATAATATTCTCTAGTTTTCTTTCTTAATTCTTTATCAACAATAAATCCATTTTCATTAATAGTACTTCTAATAATTTCACTCATCTTCAAAGTATCTAAATTATATACAAATGCTAAATTATTAATTAAATCCTTCATCTTTTTATTTAAAGATCTTTCATTTAATATATTCTTAGGAATAGATGCTACTAAAGCATCAAAATCAATAACATTTTTAGCATTAACACTTTGTTTTTCTTTAACTCTAACATCAAATTCTGGAATAATAGTAGATGATGAAAAATTTTCATTAATAGACATAGATACATCTTCATACCCATCTAAACTAAAATTAACTTTTTGACATTGATTAACAATACTTTCATATTCTTTCTTACCAATATTATTATATAAAACTACATTAAATATTGGATGAGTTAAAAATTCTTTAGCACTCATTGGACTATATAATTCATATATATAAGATGATACATCACCATCTTTATAATATGTTTTTAAAAGTCCAACAGACTCTAGAGTTTCTCTAGCTTTTTTAATAGTGATTAAATCACTTTTCATAACGCACATTAAATGGTGATGAGTTAAATCTTCACTTTGTAGACCTAATATATTTAAATCATTTATTAAAGTAAGATATAAACATACCGCAATAGGACCAATAATAGGTTCATATAACGCTATTAAATTTCTTTTATCTTCTTCAGTTATAATTGTTTTATTAATTACTGTATAAATATCAGCAGGTAAAAGTAATTTCATATATCTTCACCACCTATAAGTTTATTATACTAAAAAAAGTACTTTAATTTAAGCACTTTTTATAGTTTTTTAATATTTTCTTTTATTTTAGCTTTCTTAGAGTCCATAGCAATTCTTTGACATACAAATAATAATGCAATAACACAAATATTAAATGATCCACCATAACTTAATAGTGGTAATGGAACACCAGTTAATGGCATAGATGCAGTAACACCAAGTAAGTTAACTAAGATATGAATTGTTAAATATATAAATGTACCATACGCTATAATTGAATCATATACATTCGATGCATCTTTAGCAATTCTAAGTATAGAATACAGCATTAATAAATATAAAGCCAATACCGCAATACCACCAAGTATACCAATCTCTTCACATATTATTGGAAATATAAAGTCAGTATGTGCCTCAGGTAAATATAAATACTTTTGAGTTGAGTTACCAAAACCAAGTCCAGTTAATCCACC
The DNA here is from genome assembly GCA_946613765.1 of uncultured Mycoplasmatota bacterium. Taxonomy (GTDB): domain Bacteria; phylum Bacillota_I; class Bacilli_A; order RF39; family UBA660; genus RUG12834. The sequence continues at coordinate 1,430 of CAMOFW010000047.1, read as the reverse complement.
ATTTTTAATTGCAATTTGACCATTACATACTTGATATCCAGTTGATTCAGTATATCTAGTACATGGAGCAGTAAATTCAAAACGTTTAAGCTGATATTCGCTTAGCACATGAGGCCCAACAACTAACGCTAATATTGCTACAACAAGTATTGCTCCACCAACTATTGCATTATTTCTTCTTCTAATAAATTTATTATATGGAATACTAAAAAATATTAATGTAACCAATAAAGCAATAATAATTGCACCACCTAAGTCTGGTTGCTTATAAACCATAAGAGCAATAATACCAGCAACAACAAATGGAATTAAATACATGTACCATCGTCTTTCTTTATTCTCAATTAATTTATCATAAAAAGCTGCCATAAATAATATCAATATTGGTTTAGCAAATTCAGAAGGTTGAAAATTAAAGAACCCTAATGAATACCATGACCTAGCATTATTAACCGTAATACCACCATAAGGTAATCCAAATAATGCAATTATAATAAATACTAATAAAGCATATACTATACCTTTTTTCTTATACAACTTAAGTTTAAATATAAATATTAATGAAAATATAAATGCTGCTCCAATAAATAAACATTGTCTAACTAAATAATGGTTAGAATCTTCACCCTTAGATAATACGCTATAAACTGAAGATGCAGAATAAATAGAAACAACACCTATAATCATTAAGATTATAGATGTAATCAAAAGTAATTTATCCATTCTTTTAAATACTTTATTCATATATCTTCACTCTCTATTAATATAATAACATATTTTATATAAAAAATAATTAACTTTATATTATTTTAATGTCAAAATAATGTCTAAATTAATAAAATATATTAGATACATAAAGGAGGTATAAATATGTATTACTATGGAAACAATGGATATTATGGTAATTCATATAATCCATGTCAATCATATGTAGGATATACTAATGGTGGTATAGGTGCTGCCATTTGGATTGTACTATTTATTTTACTTGTGATAATTATTGGTGCAGGATGGTTTAATACAAATAATAATAGATAAAAAAGAGGTATTACTACCTCTTCTTTTTCATATATTGCATTCTAGCACCACTATATATATTTTTCTTATTCTTTAAATCTTTTTTTAATACTTCACCAAGTTCTTTAATTGTATTAATCTTATCTTCTCTAGTTTCACTATATCTACTAGAGGTATCAACTAAATCTCCATTTTTAATAAAATAATTAACTACCCTTAAAGGTATATTTAAATTTCTAGCTAATTCAATATTATTACAATTCTTATTCTCTTCTAAATAAGCTCTTATACTTTTAAAATAATATGTTCTACATTCATCACATAGATTAATATCATCATACTTAATATTCTTCTTACATCTAATACAAGCACCAAAGTTCATATATATCACCTACATATATTTTAACATAAAA
>CAMOFW010000046.1 GCA_946613765.1 uncultured Mycoplasmatota bacterium | reverse complement strand
AATAGTATTAGAATAAATGATATAGTTAATGTTAAATATTTAGATAATGATTTATGTTATAGAGTATTAAGTATTAATAATAATATTAAGCATGATTTAATTATTAAGTTACTTGATAAGAATAAAGAATATAATATCTTCTTATTAAAAGTGGAGTGTTAATTATAGTATATGTGTATCAAATTTGACATAAATATTAAAATGTGCTATAATTTAAGCATTCAAAGAAAAGGGGTTTTACTTTGAATAAGGGGGTATTGTTATGAAAAAGGGGTTAGTCTCTTTTGCTGCGTTCTTTTTAGCGTTAGCTCCTGCTAAAGCTAATGGGATAGCAACAATTAATGTTGAAGGAAAAACTAATGCAACTGTAGGAGAAACTATTAATGTTAATTTAAAACTAGAAAATATTAAAGATACTATTGATGGAGTTGTAGCTATCGGTGGAGATTTAAAATATGATAAAGAATATTTAGAATATGTTGGATCTTTAGATATTAATCCTAATTATAAGACTGAGATTAATGAAAAAATACTTAGAATAGCTGGATTAGATTTTACATTAGAAAATGGTATTAAAGAAGATAGTGCAATTTATACATTTAGTTTTAAAGTTTTAAAAGAAGGAAATACTAGTATAACTTTTGAAAATCCTGAAGTAGTAGATACTGATGCATCTGCTATTGCATCTAATGTATTACCTTTAAATATAACAATTAATAGTAACAATCAAGAAGAAGTTAAAACACCTGAAATAAAAACTGTAGAAAAAGACGAAAAAATAATAGTTAAGGAAGAAAATAGTAAGACTAATAACGTTATTGAAGAAGAAATTAAAAACAATATTGTGGAGAATGAAATAAAAGAGGAGACAGCAAAGGAAGAAGAACATAATAATGAAAAATCTTTTATTGATAAATTCACAGATATGTTAGTTGGATTCTTTAACATTATATTTAATATTTTTAAATAAAAAGCATGATGTGCTTTTTATTTTTTTATTCTTGAATTTTTAATAGTTTTATTTTATAATAAGTCACTAATAAAAAAGGGGATGTTTTAAGTGAATAAAAAGGGAAATAATATTAAATTTATATTGCAATCATCAGTTATAGGTGGAAGTTTATTAATATCCTCTTTATTGGGATATAAAATACATAAAATAAATGAATTAGATAAAGAGTTAACTAGGGAATATTATAAAAAATATGCTGAGAGTCTAGTAGAAGAATGTACTAGTAATGATGTAACTTATATTTATGATGGTGAAAGTTATTATTCAACATTAGATAAAGATAATGAAGTAACTACTGGTAAATATTTAAGTGAATGTTTAATTGAAAATGATATTAAATGTGCTAATGTTAATGATGATTTTTATACTAGTGATGGAAGAAGTATTTATGTATATATAGTTAATAATCATTATGTTATTTTAGATGAAGATGAATTTGAATATTTAAATGGAGTAGTTAGATATATAGATACTCATACTTATGATGAATTAAAAGATTATAGTATTTATTTAGATATTGATAAAGAAGATAGTGTTACAAAGGATGAAGAGGTTTATTATAAAACAACTAGAAAATTAATTAGAAAATAGTTAGGGGGGTGTAGTTATGAGTCCAAGAGAATTGCCTAGATTAAAAGTAGTTAAGAAAAAGAAAAAACATATATTTTTAAAAATTATATTAAGTCTTATTATAATTACTTTTTTTAGTGCTTTGTTATTTTTTGACTACATAGCTACTAATGCTCCTGAATTTAATCCTGATAATCTTTATACTAAAGAATCAACTGTACTTTTATATAATGATAATACTGAATTTGCAAGACTTGGTGAACAAAATAGAGAATTAGTTAAATATGAAGAATTACCTCAAGTATTAATTGATGCCATTATATCTGCAGAAGATTCAAGATTCTTTGAACATAAAGGTTTTGATTTACCTAGATTTGTTAAAGCTTCTTTAGGACAATTATCAGGTAATGATAAAGCAGGTGGTGCTTCAACTATTACAATGCAGTTATCGAAGAACTTCTTTACTTCAACTGAATCTAAGGGTATTGAAGGTATAATTAGAAAGTTTACTGATATTTATATTTCAGTATTTAAAATAGAAAAAGAATATACTAAAGAGGAAATATTAGAATATTATGTTAATGCGCAATATTTAGGTGCTTATTCATATGGTGTTAAACAAGCTTCTTTAACTTATTTTGGTAAGAGTGTTAGTGATTTAACATTAAGTGAATCTGCAATGCTTGCTGGATTATTTAATTTACCTTATACATATGATCCTTATAATGATATTGAAGCATGTGAACAGAGAAAGAATACTGTATTAGACTTAATGTATAGACATGGATATATTAGTGATGAGCAAAGAGTAGATGCTAAAAAGATTACTGTTGAATCTATGTTAGATAAGAATAAAGAGAATAATAATGCATATCAAGATTTTATTGATACTTTAGTAGATCAAGTTATTGAAGAAACTGGTAATAATCCATATGTAGTTCCTATGGTTATTCATACTACTTTAAATCCTGATATTCAAGTAACTGTTAATAAGATAATGAATAATTCTAAAAACTTTAAAGATAATGTTATACAAACAGGTATTGCAATTACTAGTGTTGATAATGGTTCTATACTTGCTATTGGTGCAGGTAGAAATAAGACGGGAGTTAGACAATATAATTATGCAACTATGATTAAAAGACATCCTGGTTCAACTATAAAACCATTTATGGATTATGGTCCTTTATTTGAATATAATGGTGCCACTCCAAGTACAGTGTTAGCTGATACACCTTATACATATTCAGATGGAACACCTATAACAGATGCTGATAGACAATATAGAGGTAATATGACTATTAAGGAAGCATTAGCTCAATCTAGAAATATTCCTGCTTTAAGAGCCTTTCAACAAGTAGATAAAACTAAGATTGCTAATTATGTTCATTCTTTTGGAATTGATTATGGACCTAATTTATATGAATCTGCTTCGATTGGTGCTTTTGAAGGTGTTTCTCCACTTACTATGTCTGCAGCATATGGTGCTTATGCTAGGGGTGGTTATTATATTGAACCTTATTCATATACAAAAATTATTTATAGACAAACAGGTATTGAATATAATAGAACAATAAAAAGAACACAAATATGTTCTTTACAAACAGCTAAGTATATTAATGATATTTTAATATATGCACTAAATCAAGGTGCTATAGGTAAGATTGATCATCTAAACACTGAAGTTGCGGTTAAGACTGGCACATCAACTGTTGGTGGTGCTGCAATAAAACAATATAATTTATCTGCAGATGCTATTTTAGATTCTTGGGCATGTTTATATTCAAGAGAATATTCTATAGCATTATGGTATGGTTATGATAAGATATCTCATCAATACTATATGTCTACTAATGATGGTACTATAGGTAGAAAGATTCTAGCGGCTAAGTTATCTAAAGTATTATTTCAAACTAATTCAAAATTATATACTAGTTAATGTAAAAAAGTGTAAAAAATTACACTTTTTTTATTATTATTTTTGAATAAAAACATACTCGATAAAATACTTATTAAGATTTATTATTATTAATAAATCTTTTTTTATCTATCAATAATTAAATAATTGATTAAGTATAAATATATTTTTGAAATTTGTTTCTTTGTATTACTTGTGATATAAGGAAAAAGACGCATCCAATGTAATACAAATCAGGTGTGCTTGTGCCTTTCTTTAAAAAGGAAGGAGGGATAATTATGAGTAATAAAGTTTACTTTATAATAATCTTATTATTTGTTATTATTTTTACCTTATTAGGAATTATAATTTATAAATAAAAAAAGCACTCACTGATTTAACCTATTGGGGGTTTTGGTCAGTGAGTGCTAAACCAAAAACTGGCACAACACCTGAACAGTATTAATGTTTGGATGTCGTCCTTAATTAATTTATATCATATAATTAATATATATTCAACAAATAATGTCTTTACATGAGTATTTTCCTTTTTTCCTTGATAAATGTACAAATAGTCATTATAATAAATATATATAGATTACTTTAATCTATTATAAAGAAGGAGAATATATGGAAAGATTTAATGTAATGCCCATTTTAACTCTTCTTCTTGGGACACTACTTGGTGTTGTTATTGCACTTATAATTAATTATATAAGAAATAAAACAACAGAGAGTAAGGCTAATAAATTAATAGAGAATGCTTCAAGGGAAGCTGAAAAGAAAAAAAGAGATGCTTTATTAGAATTAAAGGAAGAATCTTATAGATTAAAACAAGAAACTGATAAAGAAATTAAAGAAAAGAAACAAGAACTTAAAGAAAGTGAAGATAAATTACTACAAAGGGAACATAATCTTGATAAAAGAGAAGAAATGTTACAAACTAGAGTGGACAACTTAGATAAAAAAGATAATGATTTATTAGTTAAACAAAAAGAGTTGCAAGAAAAAGAAAATAAAATGGATGAACTTCTAAAAGAAGAAATGAAACAATTAGAAAACATTGCTAAGTTTTCTAAAGAAAAAGCTCATGATTTAATCATGAAAAGAGTAGAAGATGAAATGTCTAAAGAAATAGCTACTTACATTCAAGAAGAAGAAGGTAAAGCTAAATTACAAGCTAATGAAAAAGCTAAGAATTTAATTGTATCTTCAATGCAAAGATATGCTAATGATGTTACATCTGAACAAACTGTATCTACAATAGCACTACCTAATGATGAAATGAAAGGTAGATTAATTGGTAGAGAAGGTAGAAATATTAGAACTATTGAAGCAGTTACTGGTGTTGATTTAATTATTGATGATACACCTGAAGCTATTGTTATATCATCTTTTGATCCATTAAGAAGAGAAATAGCAAAAGTAACTATTGAAACTTTAATTAGAGATGGTAGAATCCATCCAGCAAGAATTGAAGAATTATATGATAAAGTATGTAATGATGTTAATGCACATATTACTGAATTAGGTAATCAAGCAATTAATGAACTTGGATTAACTAAAGTAGATCCAGAATTAGTTCATTTAATTGGTAAGTTAAATTTTAGAACTAGTTATGGTCAAAATGTTTTACAACATTCAAAAGAAGTTGCGGAACTTTGTGGTATTATGGCTAGTGAATTAGGTGAAAATGTTACATTAGCTAAACGTGCTGGTTTACTTCATGACATTGGTAAAGCAATTGATTATGAAGTTGAAGGATCTCATGTTGAACTTGGTGTAGATATTGCTAAGAAATTCCATGAAGATAATATTGTTGTTAATGCTATTGCATCACATCATGGAGATGAAGAACAAAAGAGTATTATTGCTGTTTTAGTTCAAGTAGCAGATACAATGAGTGCATCTCGTCCTGGTGCTAGAAATGATAGTTTAGAAAACTATATCAAGAGATTAGAACAATTAGAAGAAATTGGTAATTCTTTTGAAGGTGTTGAAAAAACATATGCAATGCAAGCAGGTAGAGAAGTTAGAGTTATGGTTGAACCTGGTAAGGTTGATGATGCTACATCTTATAAGATTGCTAGAGATATGAAAGAAAAGATTGAAGCAGAAATGCAATATCCTGGTACTATTAAGATTACAGTTATTAGAGAAACTAGAGCTCAAGAAGAAGCAAAATAAAAAGTGTGAATTAATTCACACTTTTTTCTTTTTCATTAATAGTTAATATTTTTCTTTTACATTCTGATATTAGATGTAAGGTATCATTGTATGTTTTATTAATAGTATAAATATTATTATGATCTAGAGCACCAGATATATTTAATTTTTCATCGTGTATTTGATTCATATCTAATAATATATAATCTACATTATTAGTCATAGTTAAATAGTTTATTAAATATTAAATATATTCTTT
>CAMOFW010000045.1 GCA_946613765.1 uncultured Mycoplasmatota bacterium | reverse complement strand
AATAAAATGATATATCAAACTTTATAATCTTCATAATTAATATATGTATTATTCTTAACTAATACTAAATATAACTTATTATCATTTACTTTACTTATAATATCACCCTTATTTACATAGTCATATAAATTAATAGTATAATCCACTACATTACCATACCATATATCTACTCCATCTATTCCTTGTATAATTATAGTATTATTATATCCATCCTTATTACCTATAAATACAACTACACCACTATTTATGGCACTAACTAAATAATCACTATCCACATTAATTAACTTACCATTTAAGTAATCATCCATTGTATTATTACTTAGTGTTTCTTTAAATACTTGCTTATCTTTTTCTATTAAGGGTATTACATTACCAAAATATTTATTATATATATTACTAACTCTATTAAAAGATAAACTATTATCAAATACAATACTTTTAAAAGTATTAATATTATTATTATCTATTTTTAGATAAATAACACAAAGTAATAAAAAGATAATGCTTAATAATATCTTACTTATATATTTCTTCATATTTAATTATATGTATTTATTTTCTTATTATCATAAAAACTATAATAATTATTATTACCTATTATTATATGATCTAATACTGGTATACCAATCATATTACCACTATCTTGAAGCTTTTTAGTCAACTCTATATCAGCACTTGATGGTGTAGAATTACCAGATGGATGATTATGCACTACTATTATTGAATATGCACTATGTTTAACAGCTAACTTAAATATTTCCCTAGGATGTATAGTTGAATAAGATATAGTACCTTTAAATATAGTTTCCTTAGCAATTAATTTATTTTTAGTATCTAAAAATAATGCTATAAAATGTTCTTGATAAGCATTAATAAAATCATATTTTAATAAATCATATATAATTCTATTATTATTAATAACTATATTAGAATCATCTTTTCTTAATACTCTTTTACCTAATTCTATAGCAGCTAATATACTAATAGCTTTAGCTTCTTTAATACCTTTTATAGCTGTTAATTCTTCAATAGTGGCATTTTCCAAATTATTAATACCTATTGTATTAATAATATCATTAGATAAATCTTTAACACTAACACTTTTAGTACCACACCTAAGTATAATAGCAAGTAATTCATCACTACCTAAAGATTCTACACCATATTTCAATAACCTTTCTCTAGGCCTAATACTTTCATCCATATCTTTTATTAATACACTCATATCTCCTCCATATACTTCTTTAAAATATCCTTAATAGTATCTTCTGTATTATTATCTATATTCTTTTCATACTCTTTTAAAAATTCATAAAAACTATTAGATACACTAATACTTCTAACATAATAAGGTATACCTAAATCATCAAAATATTTTTCTACTTCATTTAATTTATCACTAACTATAGCAACATATACTCTATATTTATTACTTTCACTAACTACTATAGCACCATACTTACTAGCAAGCTTATTTGCATTACTTATTTCATCAAATGCACCAACTTGTATAGCATATACATTATTAATAGATGTAACACTAATATCTTTATTAAATAACCTAAAAGAATATAATCCAAGTAATATACCTATAGTTGCAGAAAATAATAAACAAATTATTATCTTTTTCATATTTATTCACCATAAGTATATTAACAACAATAATAACAAAATAATGTCACATAATGTCCTTATAGCATAATAAAAAGATATTGTAAATAATTTACAATATCTATGTAAAATAATATAAAAATTAAATATTGCTAAGCAATAATTGATTGTTTATATATAAATAATTTATTTATTAAATTACATCTATAACAAAAATTAAAAAATAAAAAAGTGTAATACTTTACACTTTTTTTATTATTCACCTTTGTAATTGTTAACAACAGTATCAGCAGGAATATTGAAATCTGTTGGACAACCAGTATCTTTAGTTGGTTCAGATTCAAATCCACTTGGAGCATTCTTAACAGCATCTTGTGAAGGAATATGATCAGAACTATTAATTTGAGATTCTTTTCCTTGTAGATAGAATGCAGAATTTGTTACATTAATGAACACAATAGGTTCACCTGTATTTGGTACCCACATTTGGATATATCCACCGTATGATTCTCCTAAATCTTTCTTAACATATTGTTCATCTACTAGATCTTTTAAAGTCATACATAAATACTTATAACTTCCAGCGCTAGTTCCTGTTGTTTTAACATTATATACTGCAGTTTTAGCAGCATCAGCAGCAGTTAAAGTAGTTTTACTTTCAATCTTCTTTCCGCTCTTTTCAGTGAATGCTGTATTAAATTCCTTTACCATGTTTAATACTTCATTTTTAAATGAATTTTGTTGTGATCTTTGCATGATACTTGTTACAGCTGGTGTTGCAACTAATACTAATACAGCTAAAATAACGATAACTGCTAGTAATTCTACTAATGTAAATCCTTTACTTTTTTTCATATTTTTCTCTCCTCTTTCTATACATATATTTTCATAAAGGTTTGCTAATTAATAGCATCTTTGAAAATCGAAGTACTATTAACTATGAAGTGAACCACTTTACGTATTTAAACCTCATAAATATATGCCATATACTTCTATTCTCATTTATGATTATAATATCAAATATATCAAAAGTCAATTGTGTTCAATTCATTTTACACTCATTTTAACACATTAAATAAATTTGTTATATTTTCAACGTTTTCTAAGGCTTTATTAACCCTATCACCTATCTTTAAAGTATACTTATTCTTAACAAATTCATCAAACTTAACAAAGTTTATTTCACCCCTATTTAATTCTTTAATAAACATAGAATCTCTTTTTAAATAATCATAATAATTTTTAACATTTAATATCTTAACTTGAGTAGATACTTTCATAATTAATCTCCAAAAAATTTAGTAATAGGTCTAGGTATAGTAGGTCCTTTAATATTTTCTATAGTAGATGCTCCACTCTTAGTAAATTCAGATATAACATTTAAAGCTTTTTGTGCATTATTAATATGTTCTTGTATTTTATTCATATCCATATTTTTAAATATATCACTTATATTACTAGTATTATTGAAATATTTATCCCATGTTTTATCATCTTCACCATATATATCATATATTTCATATAGTTTTTGCCAGCTCATATCTTTATGATTATCTAAATAACTAATTAACTCTGGATGTTTCTTAGCAAATAACTTAAATTCTTCTTTTTTATCCATAAAAAATCACCTACTATATACTATGATATAGTAAGTGATTATATTATAATTTGAAATCTTGATAGAAATCATCTAAAGAAGTTTGAACAAATTCTTCTTTCTTTTCTTCTTTAACTTCTTCCTTCTTAAGTTCTTGTTTTTCTTCTACTTCTGCATTAACTTTCTTAGTCACCTTTTTATCTTGTAATTCAACTTCAATTATTGCATCAGTAACGTCCTTCTTAGTAATTGCAGATCCAGTAGAATTTAAATCCATAATAGATATATCACTATTCTTAATATTACTTACTTCTCCATCAACTATTAAAGATAAATTATCTTTTGAATTAGTTAATAAACAAGTTAATATTTGATAATCATTAGATTTAACCTTCTTAATTAAGTTAGATCCCTTCTTAGCTCTATTATGTAATTCTAAATCGCTTATTTTAACACGTTTAGCTGTTTTCTTATTAGTTACTACAGTTAAGTATTCTTTAGTATCATCATATGGTAAACCACATACAACTTCATCATCTGTAAGACCAATACCCTTAACACCAGATGCTCTAGCACCTACAACAGATATTTCATCACTCTTGATATTTAAATATTTACCAGATCTAGTAACAAATAATGTATTAGGTCTAGTTCTCTTAACACTAATAACTTCATCTTTATCTTTTAATTTAAATGCAAGCATTGCCTTAGAATATCTAGTAACAACAAATTCACTTAATTGTGTACGTTTTACTAAACCATTCTTAGTAAATAATGTTAAATCATTAGTTTCATCATCTAATACAATAGCATTAACTACTTTTTCATCACTAGATAAACCAGAAATAATATTATTAACATGTTTACCAATTTCTTTATACTTACTATCTTGTAAAATATGAACAGGTATAAATAAGTAATTACCTAAATTTGTAAATATTAAAATATTATCTAAAGTACTAACATTAAATATTTGAGTAACATAATCTCCAGGTTTTAATGTAGGCGTTTCTCCTTCATTAGCAGCATAAGCTTTCTTAGATACACGTTTTAAATATCCATCATTAGTTACAAACACTACAACATCTTCTTCTTTAATCATAGCCTTCATATCTAATTTAATTTCAGTTACTTCATCTTTAATAATAGTACGTCTTGGATTACCATACTCTTTCTTAATTTGTTTTAATTCTTGAATCATAACATGTTTTAAAGCATCTTCATTGCTTAATATTTGTTCCCATAATTCAATCTTTTCTTTTAACTCTTTCATCTTATCTTGTAATTCTACAATATCAGTATTAGTTAATCGATATAATTGTAATTCTACAATAGCTTTAGCTTGTAATTCAGTAAATTTAAATTCTTTAACTAAATTATCAATAGCATCACTCTTATTTTTAGATGCTCTAATTACTTTAATTACTTCATCTAAAATAGATATAGCTTTAACTAAACCTTCTAAAATATGTAATTGATCTTTAGCTGCTCTTAAATCAAATTCAGTTCTTCTTGTAACAACATCTTTTTGATGAGCAATAAATGCATCTAATATATCTAAAACACCAACATACTTAGGTCTTCTATTAACAATAGCAACCATATTAAAATTATAATTAACTTGTAAATCAGTATTCTTATATAAATAATTTAATATTAAATTAGCATCTGCTTCCTTCTTTAAATCAATAACAATTCTAGCCATATTTTCATGATCAGATTCATCAATAACATCATTAATGCCATCAACTTTCTTATCAATCTTAATATCTATAATCTTCTTAATTAATACTTCTTTAACTAAATCATAAGGAATAGATTTAACAATAATTTGATTCTTTCCTTTTTCATTTATTATTTCACAATCAGCTTTTAATACTACTTTACCTTTACCAGTAGTATAAGCTTTAATTAATTCTTCTTTACCTTCAATTACACCACCAGTAGGAAAATCTGGACCTGGCATAATATCCATAATTGTTTCTAATCTACAATTAGGACTTTCTATTCTCTTAACAGTAGCATCTATTACTTCACTTAAATTGTGTGTTGGAATATCAGTTGCGTAACCAGCAGAAATACCGGTTGAACCATTAACAAGTAAGTTAGGAAATCTAGCAGGAAGTACAGTTGGTTCTAACTCTGTATCATCAAAGTTATAAGTCATTTCAACTGTATTCTTATTTATAGATTCTAACATTGTTTCAGCAATCTTTGATAATCTTGCTTCTGTATAACGCATGGCAGCAGCCCCATCACCATCGATTGAACCATTATTACCATGAATATCAACAAATACTTCTCTCATCTTCCATGGTTGAGACATTCTAATTAATGCATCATAAATAGATGAATCACCATGTGGATGGAAATTACCCATTATTTCTCCAACAGCCTTAGCAGATTTTCTATATGGTTTATCATAAGAATAACCACTCTTCTTCATACCATATAAAATACGTCTTTGAACTGGTTTTAAACCATCTCTAACATCAGGTAAAGCACGTTCTTGAATAATCTCTTTAGAATATCTACCGAAACCAATTTCCATTATTTCATCAATAGCGTACTCTTGTATTTTCTCTATAATCTCTTCAGTCTCTTTTTTCTTTGGCATAATTTCACATCCTTTCTATTTTCTAAAATCATCTTCTAATGTAAAGTCTACATTTTCATTAATCCATGCTTTTCTTGGAGCAACTTCATCACCCATAAGTGTATGAATTCTCTTTTCAGCTAATGCTGCATCAGATAATGTAACACGAATTAATCTTCTATTCTTAGGTGACAT
>CAMOFW010000044.1 GCA_946613765.1 uncultured Mycoplasmatota bacterium | reverse complement strand
AACATTATTTATTTAATTCTTAATCCTGCTTTACATATCTTAAACTCTATACTACCATTCCAATCTGTTCTATAAATTATAGAATCTTTCAAAATATCTAATACTTCTTTATTCGGATGACCATACCTATTATTTTTACCTACTGATACTATATGGTTAGTACAAATAAAAAGAACTATCAATATTGATAATTCTTAGTACTTTTTGATTAATTTCTTTATTTTTGGTTTTAAATCATAAATTTCTTCCTGAACTATTTTTCCAGACTCATTAATTGATAATTCAGGAATTACAATGCCTGTTTCAAGTTCAATCCAATCTGCTAATAATCTTCTATGACAAAAGTGTTCTTTATTGATTTTTAATCCAGGTAACTCATGACAAAGTAATATTATTTCTTCTCCAAATTTTTGCTTTAAAATATTCATTAATTCATTTGGATTTAAATCTTTCAATCTTAAATCGTAGAATTCTTTTATATACCAATCAATTAATCCTTCTTCAGATAAATTATCTGGATTTTGATCATAATATTGCCATAAATATAATCTTGGTGACATTTTCTTATATGCATTGCCATAGAATCCCCACGCATTTCCACCATCACCAGTAATAGATACTAAATTGCCGCTTTTTGCATTTGCATAACAACTTGTTCCTTTTATAATCATTTAAACCACCTACAAATTAATTCATATTATATCACTAATTATTTTCAGTTAATTGATTTCTTTTCTCTTTTTCTAATTCTTTTAAACTTCTATCTGGCGTTGGTAAATCTTCTGGCATAGTCCCTCCTAATCTTTTAATACTATTTCTAACCTCCCTGCCTACTTCATAATGAACAGAATTCGCAGTATATTCATTATCCACATTATCTCTCTTTAATTTAGCATCTGTTTGAGCAATTCTAAATATATTATCTGCTAGTTCTTCGCTCCCAATATTATCTAATATATCTTCTCTATATCTTAATTTCTTTCTTTTAAAAATATCATCTGCCGTTTCACCATTATAAAGTCCTTTGTATCCAGTATTATGAAATCTAGCCAAATCTTTTACTCCACTTTTTACTGCCGTTTGATTCAAATTATAATTACCTTTTCTTGCTTGATTTCTTCTATATAATCTTTTTTCATCTTCAGTTAGATTATTATATTCTAATTCAGATAGTTCCTGCTTTCTTGTTTGGATTGCGAAATAAGTTTGAGCTAGCGCTATTATTTCTTTTTGAGGATTTCCATTCATTACAATTAAATAGCATGCATATCTAGATAGTTTATAATCTATAATTTTTCGTGTTGTTTTAGATCCTATATCAACCATTTTGCGGTGCAACGCAAAATGATCATCTATATTATATTTACTTTCTTGACAGGCAGTTTTAGCCCTTTCAATTAAATCATTTATGCTTCGCCATTGATGGTATCCTAACACATTTTGTAATTCTCTAGCTAACCAATACTCACTTCCGTTTATATCAATATGTTTAATATCTTCAAATACTTTTTCAGTATATTCTTTTATTTCATTCATTTTATAATCTTCCTTCCTATGGACTACAAGTCTCGATTTTTAATTTATTGATTTTAATCTTAAACATAATACTTCCATCTTGATCTGTTCTATATATTTTAGAATCTTTCAAAATATCTAATACTTCTTTATTCGGATGACCATACCTATTATTCTTACCTACACTTATTATTGAATAATCTGGTTTAATTACTTCTATAAAATCTTTAGAACTACTTGTCTTACTTCCATGATGTCCAACTTTTAATACATCTATCTTTAATAAGTTATATTTATCTAATATCTCTTTTTCAGTAGTAATAGAAGCATCACCCATGAACATAAATTTATAATCATATAATTCAGTATAAATAACATTACTATTATCATTTTCATTATCAAATTCTTTAGTTTGTAAAAAATATAAATTATCTAATTTAGTAATACATGAATAATATTTTATTTGTTTATTATCTAAAACTTTTATAAGTTCTTTTTCTAATTTGTTTAAAGAACCACAATTAAAGATGACATTATCAACTTTAAAGTTATTAACAAGATTTACAGCATCACCCATATGATCATAATCTCCATGAGTAATAATTAAATAATCTATATTTTCTAATCCTATACTTTTAAAGAAAGTAATATAAGTATCACTTTTCTTATATTCCTTTTTTACTTTCCATTTTTCTTTAGTATACTCAACTACTCCACCTGTATCTATCAAATAAGTTTTATTCTTATATTTAATTAATGAAGTATCTCCTTGTCCAACATCAAGATAATAAACATAATAACTATTATCAAAGAAATAATTATATTTAATAAATATTAATAAACTAATTAAAAGTAGTGAATATTTCTTTTTATAGCTACGAAAGAATATATAAAGTATAAAATAATAAACAACAACATATAGAACACTCATCTTAGGAATAATAACTTTATAAACTAATAAATAATTACTTATATATTCCATAAACTTAAGTAAAAGAAATAATAAACTATCTAAAAAAGGAATAATAAGAGATATTAAACATAAAGGATATATAACAAAAGAAATAAATGGAACAAAGAATAAATTGTTTAAAAATGATAAAATATTTACTTCATAAGAACTATTAATAGTAATTGGTAAAGATACAAGAAAACTTATTAAAGATATCTTAATACTTTTACTAACAAAAGATCCATTAATCAAATAATTAAAAAATATTAAAGAAAATGAAATAATAGAAGAATATATAAATCCTAAGTTAATAATGTAATAAGGAAACACTAATAAAATTATTCCAACCGAAAGTAATAAAGTACATCTTTGATCCATATCTAAATATAATTTCTTATTTAAATATAGAACAATAAAGAATACTACACTTCTAACTATAGATGGTTGAAAACCAGTTAAAAACATATAAAATAATAAAAAAGAAATAACAATAAAGTATTTATAATTGTCTTTAAACTTTTTTAATAGCAATAATAAAATACTTGATAATAAAGATATATGTAATCCTGATATAGCAAATACATGTGTAACACCTAGATTACTATATTTTCCATAAGTGTCTCCATCTATTAACGACTTATCACCTAAAATAAACATCAATAAATATTCAGATGATTTATATGATTTAATTCTTTCAATAATCATATTTCTTATTTTATAAATAAAAGGAATATGATTGTTAATAATATTAATGTTATCAACAGAAACAGTCCAATTTATATTTATAGATTTTAAATATTTTTTATAATTAAATGTATTAAATATAGTATTTGTAACGGGAACTTTAAAAGTACCTTTTATATTAAAAGAAGTACCTAAGGGAATATTATCATAGAAATCTTTTTCTTCTTCTGTTTTAAAATAATAAGTACATTTAATTTTTTCTTTTGCTTCTAATATAAAACTAAATTTATCTCCATCAATATACTTACTATATAAATAACCAGTTACTTCTTTAGTATTAGTGTTATAAAAAGAATAATTAATTAAATATAATCTAATAAATGAAATAATAATACAAATTATTAAGAATAAATAAAATAAATATTTATACTGTAATATGATTCTTAATTTGTTCAAATAAACTATCTCCTATTCCAGATACATTTTTTATATCTTCAATAGTATTAAATTTATTATCATTTCTATATTCAATTATCTTTTTGGCTTTACCTTCACCAATACCAGGTATTGTTTGTAATTCTTCTAATGAAGCAGTATTAATATTAACTACTACATTACTTTCTGATTTACTACTCTTACTAGATGTTGTTGTAGTAACAATACTGGCATCATTAGTAACATTCTTAATAGTACTTGAATTTGAAGTAACTTCATTCTTGTTATAAACAATAATAACCATCTCAGGTTTAACTTTCATTGATAAATTAATATTATTCGTATAAGCATTTTTCTTTAATCCACCTGCCATATCAATTACATCTTTGACTATATTATTTTCAGTTACCTGATAAACACCAGGATTTACCACACATCCTTTAATATCGACATAAAAGAAGTTTTCAGTTACAGTAGTAATACTAACCGTAGTAGTGGTTTCTACATAAGAAATAATACCTGGTTCATCAGTATCTTTATCATTTAAAAACAAATAAAAAGTTAAAAAAGAACCAACAGCTATGATTACTAAACATATACCTACTAAAAATAATTTAATATGATTTTTAATAAACATACTTCACCCCCTTTTTATTATTAATCATTCCCTAAATCATTTTAAATTTATAATTAAATATTGAGTTTCTAATTATAAATTATATAATGTGGGTAGAGAGGCATTATCAACTAATGCTATCTCACAGTTTTTAGATAGCATCAAGTATTTTAACTTGATGCTTTTTTTGTTACCAAAATCCCCCTGAAAGATCTCGCATATTTAAGTATCACTTAAACAATATTAACAAAATAATAATTATAAGTAATACTATGATTAATAGATCTTTCTTACTTATAATTATCACCTCACTTATCGATAAATAATAAGTGAGATAACATCAAGGATAAATACCCCTCTAATATTATTATTACGAGTGAATGTCAAAATTACTCCAAAAAAAATCTCGGACCCCCGAGATTATTTAATTATGTTACCATTTACATACAAATTATAACCATTTGTATAAATGTTATCATTTGATCCAAATTCATTTTGTAATTCACTAATATATGTATCACCAGTTAATATCATTCTACTATTTCTATCTAATATTACTTTAATATATCCACCAGTATTATCACTATTAATAGCACCAGTATAGATACTTCCAAGAGCATTATAAGTAAGTGATGAAGTACTATCTAATACAATCTTACCTGAAAGATTTTGTTCATATGTATTAACTAAAACATTTGAATTTTCAATAGTAAATATATTATCAACATCTGTAGAGCAATTAAATATATTAGCAGATAAATTGATAGTAGCGTCATTATTAACTACACTAAATAAAGAACCATTACCATATTCAACAATAGCATCACTTAAACCAAATGTAGAAGATCCTCTTTCATTAAGATCATTTCTTAAATAGAAATATCTATATGTAGTTTCATTACTCATACGAATAAGTCCAGAATTAAATTCTAATATACCATTATCAGCTACTGTAATACCTGCACTTGATGAAGTAGTAATAGATGAAGAATTTAAAACAGTTTTAGCATTAGTAAAAATAGCACCTGAATGTTCACCAGAAGTAATAATAGAACACTTATTAATAGTGGCTTTTGTACCTTCATCACCAACATATAAACCTCTTGAATAATCACCTGTTGAATTCAATAAGGAATTATTAATAGTTAAGTCTGCACCATTCTTAGCTGAAACAGCAGCATTATTTCCTTGTTCAGAACTTGTAGCATCAGCTGCTTTAGTAACTAATATATTGTTTAAAAATACTTTATATTTTCCATCTACTGTTACTGCATTATGATTAGGATGTATTGAATTATAACTTGTATGATTAATAGTTAAATCACTCTTAATAATTAATGCAGATTCTTCGACATTATTTGAAGGCATATTATAATTTAAAACAATATACCCCATCAATAATTCAAACATAAAATATAAAATAGTGGAAGATATAGCAGAAACTACATAAACAAAAAATCTTTTATTATATGAAAATGTTTCCATATATGTATTACTATTAAAATGACTTAATATTATATAATTTAAAGTAAAACTTAATATAATAGCAATAATTGCAAATATAACATAATATTTAAAACTAAATGTTCTACTCTCAACTGCTTTATCTTCATCAAAAGAAGAAATAGTTTCTTCCACACTTTTAGTTGAGTTCTCATCAATTCCTATATCACTGATACTACTTTTTGATTGTATATGCTCATTAGCATATTCTATTACAAAAAAAGATGATGTAACACATAATATCATAAGAAGAATCATTATTAAATTTTTTACCCATCTTTTCATATTCTCACCAATATAATTATATAATCTATAAATATAAAATAAAAGATAATACATAAAAAAAAT
>CAMOFW010000043.1 GCA_946613765.1 uncultured Mycoplasmatota bacterium | reverse complement strand
GTAAATGATATTATTGATGCATCTAATACATTACTTGAAACAGTTAATGGTATATTAGATATATCTAAGATTGAAGCTAATAAGATTGAAATAATTAATGAAACATATAGTACTGAAAAATTATTTAGAGAATTAGTTAAATTATCAGAAGCTAGATTAGGCAATGAAAAACCAATTGAATTTAAATATCATTTAGCTGAAGATACACCTAAATATTTATATGGTGATCATGTAAGAATTAAACAAGTAATATTAAACTTCTTAACTAATGCTATTAAATATACTAAAAGAGGTTATATTGAATTTGATGTTAGAAATATCTGTAGAGGTAATACTTGTAGATTAATTATTAAAGTTGAAGATTCAGGTATTGGTATTAAAAAAGAATCAATTGATAGATTATTTGATAAATTTGATAGATTAGATAATGAAAATTCTACAATTGAAGGTACAGGTTTAGGCCTTGCTATTACTAAACGTTTAGTTGAACTAATGCACGGTAGAATCATCGTTCAATCTATTTATGGTAAAGGATCTCAATTTACTGTTGTAATAGATCAAAGAATAGTAAATGATGCAATAGCTCAAGAAGTAGAAGAAGTTAAAGAAGAAAGTACTACAATTAATAATGATTTATCTTCTAAGAAAGTATTAATTGTAGATGATAATTTAATGAACTTAAAAGTAGCTGCTAGATTATTAAAATCATATAACGTAATAATAGAGCAAGCAGATTCTGGATTTAAATGCTTAGATTTAATCGGCGCAGGTAATAAATATGATTTAATTCTATTAGACGATATGATGCCTAAAATGAGTGGTAAAGAAACATTTAAAAAACTAAAAGAAGATTCATCATTTAATACTCCAGTAGTTATATTAACTGCTAATGCAATAACAGGTATGAAAGAAGAATATTTACAATTTGGATTTAACGATTACTTAGCTAAACCAATTGAAAAAGATGAATTAAATAGAGTTATTAAGAAATTCTTAGATAAATAATCTAAGAATTTTCTATTAATTATAGATTTAATATAGTATAATATTTTTAGAAATGAGTGATATTATGAAAAAATTCTTATCAAGATATAGTAAGTTATCTCTTACATTTATATGTATAGATATATTACTTGTATTATTTTTAGTATATAAGTTAATTAGACTTGATATACTACCATTTAAATACTTAATTATAGCTATTATAGTATTATTAGTATTATTAGGACTAATAATGCTATTTACTCAAAAAAAGAGTAAAAAAGTATTTAAAATAATAGGAATAATACTTACTGTTATTACAATAAGTGTATCTACAGTTGGAGCTTATTATACATCTACTATTGTAGATTTCTTAGGTAAAGCATTTAAAGAAGGAAAAGATACATATACATCAACATATTATGTATTAACTAAACAAGATACATTTAATGATATTAATGAATTAAAAGATAAAACTATTGGTTATTTTGAATTAGTTCCTAATATTAATGATGCTTTAAATAAATTAAAAGAAACTGTATCATTTACTGAACAAAAATATGATAATGTATTCTCTACATTTAATGATGTAAATAATAAAAAAATTGAAGCAACATATATTGAAAAGAACTTATATGAATCATTACTTGAATCAGTAAAAGATTTAAAAGAAGCTAATTATAAAATATTATATAGTGTTGATATTGAAGTAGAAAATGAAGTATCAAAAAAAGAAGTAAATGGTGATTATGTAAATATTTACTTAGGTGGTACTGATTTTGCTAATAACTTTGATTTTAATATGGTAGTTACTATTAATAAGAAAACTCATAAAATATTATTGACTTCTATACCTAGAGATTTCTATGTATATGTACCAAAACTAGGTATGAAAGACTTACTTGGCTATGCTGGTGGAGTAAATAATTCAATTGGAGTTATGGAAAACTTATTTAGTGTAGATGTAAACTATTTCTTAAAAGTTAATACTCATAGTATTATTGGATTAGTTGATACTTTAGGTGGTTTAGAATTCTGTTCTGATAAGAGTTTTACTACAACTCATGCACTAATTACTGATACATATGATGATACTAAAGGTCCTAAATTAAATGTAAAAAAAGGATGCCATACATATTCAGGTATTGAAATACTAACTATTTCAAGAGAAAGAAAAGCCTATAGTGATGGTGATAGACAAAGACAAAAAAATTGCCAAGCTATAATGATTAGTTTATTTAAGAAAATGGCATCACTTAATTCACTAACTAACTTTAGTAATGTATTAAATAAAGTAAGTGAATTATATTCAACTAATATACCTCAAGATTTGGTTACACAAATTGCCAAGAGTGCAATAGACGGTAATAACTGGACTTTTGATCAACAATCTGTTACTGGTAGTGATTCAAGTGACTTTGTACACTTAGGAACAGTAAAAGATTATGTTATGAGACCAAATCAAGACAGTGTAAGCAATGCAAGTGCTAAAATGAAAAGTGTTATGTATGAATCATAACTCTTTTTTTATGCAATTATTTAACATAAAAGCATACACTACTATAGAAGGTGAATATATGAATAACTATAAAGAGATAGTAACTAAAGCTATCATAGGTAAATTAAAGAAAAATAGTATTGATAATATATCTTTTAATATAGATGATAAACCAGATACTATATTAGGTTGTTGGATTATTAATCATAATTTTAATGGAATTTTAAATAATAAGGACGTATTAGTTAATGGTAAATACGATATTAATGTTTGGTATTCTTATGATAATAATACTAAAACTAATGTAGCTAAATATACTTACAATTATAACGATATATTAAATATTAATATAAATGATAATATTGAAAGTAGTGATGTAAAAGTAAGAAGCTTAACTAATCCAGTTGTTAATGATGCTAAAATAGAAGATAATACAATAAAGTTAGAAGTTAGTAAAGAATTAGCAACTGAAGTAATTGCAGATACAACAATTAAAGTACCAATTGAATCAACTACAGATGATTATATAGAAATAAAAGAAGATATTAAAGATGAAGAAATAAATACTAATTATTTAGATAAATAAGTGTTAACCAAAAAAGGTTGACACTTTTATTATTATTTGATAAAATTTATATGTATTTAAGAAATGGAGGCAAAAACATGGCTGTTAAATTAAGATTAAAAAGAATGGGTGCTAAACAAAAACCATTCTATAGAATTGTAGCTGCTGATTCAAGAAGCCCAAGAGATGGTAGATTCATTGAAACAGTTGGTACTTATAATCCAATTAAAAAAGAAGCTGAAATTAATGTTAACGAAGAAAGAGCTTTATACTGGTTAGGTAATGGTGCTGAACCAACTGAAACAGTTAGATCTTTACTTGCTAATGCAGGAGTTATGAAAAAATTTGCAGATTCTAAAAAAACAACTAAGAAAACTACTAAAAAAACAAAGTAATAAGAGGATAGTTTATGAATATTAAAGAATTTACTGAATATTTAGTTAAGAGTATCGTTAGTGAACCAGATATGGTTAAAGTATCTGAATTCGGTGGCGAAGACGACTCAATTATTTTAGAAGTTATTGTATGTGAAAGTGATAGAGGAACAGTAATTGGTAAAAGCGGTAACACTGCAAAAGCTATTCGTACTCTAGTTCAAGCACATGCATATATCTTAGGTTTAAAGAAAATCAAGATTAATATTGATTCATTTTAAGTAAAGGGTAATGTTAAATTACCTTTTTTTGTTGTTAAAAAACTATATAAGTAGTATACTTTTAATGGGTGAAACTATGAAAAAAAGACTTATAAGTGGAATATTATTAGCATTAATATTTATTGGATTTTATTTTTTAGATAGTAAATACTTTATAATTTTAACTACATTATTATCAGTACTTATGTATAAAGAAATAATATCTTTAAAAAAATATCCATTACCAGTAATAATTTTAGGATTAATATCTATAGTATCAATAATAATATTTAATAAAAATATATATGATACTATATTAAAAGTTAAATATTATCCATTAATATTTACTTTTGTATCATTACTTATTCCTACATTAATACCTAAATATCAAGATAATTATTTAACATCTGATGCATTTTCACTAATTGCTATGATTATTTTTATAGGTTTATCCTTATGTAGTTTTACATTATTTAATACGTATAATAAACCAATTTTATTATATTTGGTATCATGTGTTATATTTAATGATATTTTTGCCTTTTTAATAGGATCAAAGTTTGGTAAAACTAAATATAGTAAAATATCACCAAATAAAACATTAGAGGGTAATATTGCAGGTATATCATTTGGTTTAGTATTTGGTTTCTTAACATATTATTTTCTAGTTAGTAAAGAAAGAGTAATTATAACAATAATTATTACATTATTATTAAATATAGCATGTCAAATAGGGGATTTATTGTTTAGTAAGATAAAAAGAGAACATAATATTAAAGATTTCTCTAATTTAATACCAGGACATGGTGGTATATTAGATAGATTTGATTCACTTTTACTTACAACACTAGTATATGCACTAATTATAGCAGTTATATAGAGAGGATGATTAAATTATGTGGATTATAGATTTATTAGTATTTTTCCTTATTTTAGGAGTATTAGTTACAGTACATGAATTCGGACATTTTATTGTAGCTAAAAAGTGTGGAGTTCATATTTACGAATTTTCAATTGGTATGGGACCAATAATACATTCGCACATAGGTAAAGATAAGATTCAATATTCAATTAGAGCATTACCTATTGGTGGTTATGTATCAATGGCTGGTGAAGTAGAAGAAGACGATAAAAAAGTTAAAAAAGAAAAATTTATGTGTAATAGACCATGGTGGCAAAGATTATTAATTCTTTGTGCTGGTGTATTTAATAACTTTGTTTTAGCCTTTGTTTTACTATTTGTTTTAGCAATTATTTGGGGTGCTCCATCAATGGAACCTAAGATTGAACATGTAGTTGAAAATACACCACTAGCACAAACTAATGCTAAAGATGGTGACTTAATCATAAGTGTTAATGGTAAAAAAACACCAACATGGGATTTAACTCAAATTGAATTAATCAAAAAAGACAGTGACGATACATACGAATTAGAGTTAAAACATCAAGATGGATCAATAGAAAAAGTATCTGTTAAACCAGAAATCAAAGAAGAAAACGGTACTGAAACAAGAGTGTTTGGTATGCAAATGTATCAAGAAACTAAAACTGGTTTTATTGAAAGCATTAAATATGCATTCAAAAAATTTACTACAGTTTATGTTTCAATGGTAAGAACTATTGGAGGATTAATTACTGGTAAGATTTCACTTAAATCTTTATCTGGACCAGTAGGTATTTATTCAGTAGTATCAGATAGTGTTAAATTAGGTTTAGCTCAAGTTCTATACTTAACTGCATTCTTATCACTTAACTTAGGATTTGTTAATTTATTACCATTCCCAGCATTTGATGGTGGTCATGTACTATTTGTATTTATTGAATTAATCCTAAGAAGAAAAGTTAATCAAAAAGTTGAAGCTGTCTTCCATTATGTAGGATTTGCATTAATACTATTATTAATGGTAGTAGTAACAATTCAAGATATATTTAGACTATTTTAAATAGTCTTTTTATTTTTACTTTAAATTAATTAATTTATTTAATATAATATAAAAAGAGTAGGAGAATAATAATGAAAGACTTTATAAAGAAACATTGGTTTATAATACTTATAATTATTATATCTTTAATAAGATTCTTTTTTAGTTGTAATATACCATCATTTTACCTAACTAATTTAAAATATGATGATAAATTAATGATTAATCAAATGATTAGCATTGCTAATGGTGAATACCTAGGTAATTATTCTAATGTAACACTAATAAAAGGAGTAATATTTCCTTTATTATTAGCGCTAATTAGATTAATAAAGGGATCTTATGCAGTTATTTTCACCTTATTATATATATTATCTTCTCTATATTTTACTTTATCTTGTAAAAAAATAACTAATAATAAGATAATATTAATTATTACATATATTGTATTATTATTTAATCCATTAACTTAT
>CAMOFW010000042.1 GCA_946613765.1 uncultured Mycoplasmatota bacterium | reverse complement strand
GTCTGTACAATTAAATGGGTAATATTATGACCATCCTTTAAAACATCAACAAATACTAGGCAGTATATTATCTCTTAATATATCACCATCTTATCTTGGAGATATTATTAAATATAAAGATGAATATTATTTTTATATATTAAGTGATTTAGATAATCTAATACAAGAAGAATTTAAATATGTAGGTAGTAATAAAATAACTCTAGATTTAGTAGATATCGATTATTTAAAAGACTATGAAAGAGAATATGAAACTATAGAATTTATAGTATCTTCTTCTAGAATAGATAATGTTATAGCAAGACTTATAAATACTAATAGAGATAAAGTAATAGATTTAATTAAAGATAAAGATGTTATCTTAAATTATCAAATATTAACTAAAAACTCTTATAATTTAAAAGAAAATGATATCTTTAGTATAAGAAGATATGGAAAATATAAATATATGGGAATAAAAAATATAACAAAAAAAGACAAAATAGTTGTAAGTGTGTTAAAATATTTATAAGGAGGATACTTATGGGATTATTTGATTTTAAATCAAAGACAGAATATGAATTCTATGAAGAACTAACAGATGAAGAAAAAGAAGAACTAGAAGAAAAAATGGATGATTTAAATCTAGAAGATTGGCAAAAAGAATTAGTCAGAGAAGGTAAGTATGAAATCGAAGACTTTGAAGAAGAAGTAGAAGATGAAGATGATTACTACTATGACGATGAAAATGATGATGAAAGTAATGATGAAGACGAAGAGGAGGATGATGATTATGTGGAATAAAAAGAAAAAGTACATAAAGATTAAAAGGGGAATAGTTAATTATTATACTGAATTAGTTTTAAAAAGTATTGGTGCTGCATTATTAATATCTCTAGGTAATTATGCTTTATTAAAACTAGGTAATCCATTAGGTCCAGTATTATTTGCTTTTGGACTTTTAGGTGTATGCTATATGGGTCAAAACCTATTTACTGGTAAATGTGGTTTTATCTTTGAAGATAAAATTAAATTATTAGATATATTAATTATATTAGTAGTTAATCTTCTAGCTGGTTATTTACTAGGTTATGCTTACTCATTTGCTGATGCTGATATTGTTGCAAGTGCAATAAACAAAGTAGCAACATGGGATTTATCTATTGGATTCTTCATTAAATCAATGTTATGTGGAGCTATTATGTATATAGCAGTACTTATGTATAGAAAAGGTACTAACTTAGGTATTATTTATGGAATTCCATTATTTATCTTCTGTTCATTCCAACACTGTATTGCAAACGTTATTACTTTA
Organism: uncultured Mycoplasmatota bacterium; assembly: GCA_946613765.1. Taxonomy (GTDB): domain Bacteria; phylum Bacillota_I; class Bacilli_A; order RF39; family UBA660; genus RUG12834. Next base: position 4,893 of record CAMOFW010000042.1, on the reverse strand, counting down.
GGTGTAGCACAAACTTTTTCATGGACATTACTTATTTGTATACTAGGAAACTTCTTAGGATCCCTAATTACATGGTTTATATCTAAAGATAGAATAAAAGAGAGATAACTCTCTTTTTTTTATTAACAACTAAATTTATATATGTTATTATATAGTTACTTGAGGTGACATTATGATCAGTAACTTTATAGCATTAAAAAAGAACCTAAACACTTTTGAAGGTAGAGTAGATTTTGTAACTTACATGTCTTCATTTGCTTTAGTTGGCTTACATATTTTATATATGTGTTTTTATGTATATGAGGGTATTTATTTAATGATGTTTTTAGATTTAATAGGTATTATCATATATAATCATTATTTACATAATGGTATTAAAAATCCTAACTATTATAGTATAGTTTGCTTTGCTATTATAACAGTACATACTATAGCAGCAATATTAAGTATTGGCTGGAATTCTGGCTTTTATCTATGGTTTATTGGAATAGATTGTGCTTTTTATTTGCCTTCTTTTAGCGAAGAATCAAATGTACCAATAAAAAGAACTTTCCTATATGGACTAATATTTGCTTTCTTATACTTTTTGTTAGGTGCAATTTTAACTGCAGGATTAGTTAAACCTTTATATACAATATCTAATGTTGCTGAAGGAATATTATTTATAGTTAATTCAGTTGTTGTATTTATAGTAATTAGTTCATTTACTTACTTCTTTACTAAAAAACAAAAATATAAAGAACTAAAACTAAAACAACAAGCAGATTATGATACTTTAACAAACATTAAAAACAGAAATGCTATTAATAGAGAAATAGATGAAAGAGTAAGCAAAAATTCTGAATTTTCTCTAGCAATATTAGATATAGATTTATTTAAAAATGTTAATGATACCTATGGACATAATGCTGGAGATTTAGTATTAAGAGAATTAGCACTTAAACTTAAGGAACTTGAAGGATATGGCATAACACCAGCAAGATGGGGTGGCGAAGAATTTATAATTTTAAGCCCAACTGATATGAGTAAAAAACAATTCATAGATATCATGCAAGACTTTAGACGTAAGGTTAGAGAATCTAAATTTAAATATGAAAGAAGTATTATTAAAATAACTATATCTATTGGTATATCTTATAAAACAAAAAAGAATACAATTAAAAAAGTTATTGAAACAGCTGATAAATATTTATATATAGCTAAAGATACTGGTAGAAATAGAGTTGTTTATAAATAAGAAAAAAGACTCAACAATGTTGAGTCTTTAATTTGCCTAAATGGGGCGAAATGTGGGGATCGAACCCACGCATACCGGAGCCACAATCCGGCGTGTTAACCACTTCACCAATTCCGCCATAAGCATATATAGAATATCAAAAATAAAAGTAAAAATCAATATAATATTGAAATTTTATTAAAAAAATAGTATATTTAATAGAGAATAGTAAAGGGAAGATAAATATGAATAATGAAACAAATAATAATGAAGTAGTTAATAATACAACACCAAATCAAACTGTAGATACTAAAGTTGAACCAGTTCAAAACACTGAATCTCAAACAATTGATATTCCAAGTGAACCAGTAAGAAATGTTGCACCTACAACAGGGCAAACTGAAATATTAGACTTAAGTGCTATAACATCAAATGTTGCTGATGCTAATAGTATTAATATAGTTGAAACATCAACTATCAAAGGAGCAACAGGTAGCTCAGTTATTGGTTCAATAGATAATGGTGTAGCACAAGCTAATAGCAATCCTCTTCCTCAAAACATTGACTTATCAAAACCTCAAGTAGAGGATAAAAAGACTAAAACTAAAAAAGTAAAAGTAATGTCTACAAAAGATAAAGTAATATCTGTTTTAGTAACTATTTTTGTAATATTAGTTTTAGGTGCAGCAGGATATTCAGCATATTATTTTGGATATGCTACTAATCCAAGTTTATATAACGTTAAAACTATAACATTAGAATTAGGAGATTCTCTTCCATCAACTGTCTCATATTATATTGATAGTCCACTTCCATTAGATGATATGGAATATTCAGTAGATACTTCTCAAGTAGCATATGACATAGTAGGAACTTATACTTATTCAGTTAAACATAAGAACGTAACTAAAACTGGACAAGTAATAGTAAAAGATACTAAAGCACCAGAATTGACATTTAAAGATACAACAAAACTAGTATTTTTAGTAGGAGATAAAATAACTAAAGATAATCTAGTAGAAGAGTGCATAGATATATCTAAATGTGAATATAAATTAGAAGCAGAAGTAGATACATCAGCAGCTGGTGAAAAGACTGTTAACGTTATTGCAACTGATGAAAAAGAAAATCAAAAAACATATACTACTACAGTTAAAGTATATGATATTCAAAGAGTAGTATCTTGTGAATCTACACCAGTACTAAGTGAAAATAATGCTTATACAACTTCGTCTTTGGTAGAATTAAACTTTGATGGAAATGATCAATTAGTATTATCTAGAAAATATAAAAAGAGTGTATATACTGATTATGCAGCATATTTTGATGTACTAGATAATTATAGAAATGATGAAACATATAAATTTGATAATGTAACATTCTCATATAAAGTAGTAGATGAATCACAAGATATAATTAATGTAACAGCATTTAATGATGTAATTAAATATTATTCAGATAATGGATATACATGTAAATAGAAAAAGGTAAGTGTTAACTTACCTTTTTTCTTTTATTTCTAGTTTTTTTATTTTTAAATTTAAATACATCTTCGATAACAATACCCTTAGTATTAAATTTATCTATAGTTTTTTCTAAACCTAATTCTTCATATATTCTATTAACTTCAATAAAAGCCTCTAAACTATGATTGATATCCTTAATACTATGATTATTTTGAGTTGTTAAATAAGTATATAAATAAATAGTATTATCTAAATCTATATCTTCATTATCAAATAAAGCTTTCTTAGCTAATGGATTATTAATTATATTAAAATCTGTAGTACTCTTAAAATATTGATTTATATATTCAAATGATAAATCTTTATCAAGTATATTGTGGTCAAATACTTCAAATAAATTTATTCTTTTTATAACAGCTAATTCTATTAATTCCTCTTTATTTAAAATATCTAATATATTATTATCTTTAATATATTCAATAACATCATCTTTAGATAATGTCTTTAACATATTAAATAACATAATATGATGTATCATAGAAATAGGTATAAGACTAATAAAATCTTTAACGAACATAGCATCTTTTGCTTTTAATTTAACATTTACATGTTTAATCTTATCTAATAATGCTTTATTTTGTAACATATTAAATGCATCCATAAAATTTAATGAATTAATGATTGTCTCTAATTGATTTGAATTTAACTTATTAACAAAATCACTTTTTCTTAATAATTCTTTCTTTTCATCTTCACTAAGTTCTTGAATAGAAGTAACAATGGATTCATTATTTTTGATTAAATCTTCGATTGCTATAACTTTTTGATTATCCATTTAATTACCTCCTTACTTTACACATTATATCATATATTTTACGTAAAAAAAAGACTGTCCTTATCTAAGGACAGCATGTACAACTAATCTTGCATCATTTTCTACACAAGTAGATAGGGTAAGTATTTTATCATTCTCATCTATTATAGTATCACTTTGAAATATGCTTCTAGCTCTTAATGTTTCAATAAAATTCATATATTCTTCATCACTATCAAAATCACTTTGTAAATAATCATCAGTAACTTTAATACTGTAAATAGAGAATACTTCCCATTCATGTTCTTCAAACATAGTATTAAAATATATTCTTATATTTTTAGCATTATTATACCAATTCTCTTTAGTTAAATTACTTAAAGTACCAAACATAACACCACTATAGAATCTATTATGAGCAAATAATATAGTATTTCTATCTAAATCTTTAGTACTATTAGCACTATTCATAAATACCCAGCCATTATAATCCCATTTCTTATCATAATTATGACTTAAATAATATGAATTATCATTTGCTTTAACAACTGGATAATCTATATTAGTACCAGGTACTATAATCCATCCAACAGTATCAGTATTTAAATCAAGTAATGCTCTCATCTTAGGTAACATATATTCTTCTAATGGTACTGCAGGTCTTTCTTTTTTAGGTTCTTCTTCAATTGGTTCTTCCTCTATAGGTTCGTCTTCTTTTATTTCTTCTTCATTAACATTAGATATAGTTTCTTCTATTCTAGATTTAATATCTTCTATATTTTGTTCACTTTGCATATTTGATAATACTATAAATACACATGAACCAGCAGATATTAATATAGTTAATGCAGCACAAAGAAGTAAAGTAGTATAAATAATTTGTTTACCTAAATTATTCTTAACATATTCACTAGTATATTTTAAATCTAATAAATTACCATGTCTTTTTAAATATCTCTTAATTTTCTTTAATTTATTAATAATATCTTTAGAGGTAATATTATCATGTATAATTATTCTTAAATGTTTAATCTTATGTTTAACTAATAGTTTAGATAACGCATTTAAAGATTCAATTGAACATGAATTAAAATGTATAGTTTTTAAATATTTATTAATCTTTAAGAAGGCTTCAAAATCTATATAATCTTGATCAATAAGTGGGGGATTAAACTTAATAGAGGTCTTATAATACATTTTAGAATAACTAATTAAATTATTATCTTCAAAGAAATTGGATGTATATAATATTTCTTGTCTAGATTCAATACTTATATTATTTTTATCAAACAATTCAATCATATAAGTAGGTATTGAATAACAACTTATATTTTTAAACTTATTTAATTTTATTATTATTTCATATGCTTCATAAGTAAAATTATTTTCATCACTTA
>CAMOFW010000041.1 GCA_946613765.1 uncultured Mycoplasmatota bacterium | reverse complement strand
TAAATGTATTTTCTATTAAAAAATAATAATTATTACATAGTAATGCTATTAAATATAATACTAATGATATAACTAATAATACATTAATATTAAACTTATCTTTAAATATATTAATTAATACTTTATATATTATCAAAAATACTATTAATGCCCATATATACCATAATGCACTCCATGGATTAAATAATGCTACTCTAATTAATTTAATTATTTTAACTAGTAAACCACCATCTAACATAGATATAACTTTAATTGATGATACTACCATCCAAAAGATATAAGGAATAATAAGTCTAATTAAATATTTATTTATTATTATATTTTTATCATTTAAAGATTTATTCTTTAACTTCAATCCCAAAAAGAATGTCGAAGCAACAAAGAAAAATGGTACAGCACTTCTAAATACACTATGAAATAATACATAATTAAAAGTATTATCAAAATTATAAAATATTTGAGCATGTATTCCTATAACACATATACAAAAAAATAATTTTAAATAATCAATATAAGCATAATTTTCTTTCATAATAACTACCCTCTTTAATTATTTTAAAACATAAAAATAAAAAAAGAAAGTTATTTAACTTTCTTATATATATAATTTAATAATGTATATACTATAGATCCACTAGTATCTATTAATACATCTTTTAAAGATGATACTCTACCGTCAACAAAATATTGTATAGATTCATCAAAACTAGCTATAACCAAACAAAATATAATAGTATATAAATACTTATATTTAAACTTAAAATCATTTAATACTACCATAGTTAATATAGCAAGTATAAAAAATTCACTAAAATGAGCTACTTTCCTAATCATTGGATGTATTTCTTCAACTAATTTATTTAAATTATCTTCACTATAATTATTAGTAATATTTAAATATATACTAGCAATACTTTTAGTCACTCCAAAACTTGTCTTTGTAGTTTCATCAGACTTTTGAAAAGATAAAGAAAATATAACACCAATCCAACAAATTAATAATAATATTTTAATTATTCTTTTCATTTAATATATCTAATACTTTCTTCTTTATACTATCTTTATCAAAATTCATCTTCCTAATAACATCATTTTCTTTACCACTATAACCAAATGTATTAAGACCAATAACATTATTATAATTAGTAAACTTACACCAATTTTCTGGACTAGAAGCTTCAATAGCAATTATTTTAACATTCAAAGGTAATACACTATTTTGATATTCCTTAGATTGATTTAAGAATAGTTCTTGACAAGGCATAGATACAACTCTTAAATCATAAGTTTCTTCTAATTCTGAAGCAACTAATAAAGTATTAGTTAAGTCATTACCACATGATAATAATATGGCATCTATCTTTTCTTTTTCTTTTTTAACTATATAACCACCAGTAAGTGATTTAACCCCATCAGTACCAGCTAAGATATGATTTTTACCTCTATTAATTACTAAAGATGATGGTTTAGCATTTTTAGTAATTGCATCCCAACATCCAATAACTTCATTAATATCAGCAGGTCTATATACATACATATTAGGTATACTTCTAAGTGATATTAATTGTTCAATTGGTTGATGTGTTGGTCCATCTTCACCAACATTAATTGAATCATGAGTAAATATAAATGTTGATGGCAAGTTTTGCATAGCAGCAAATCTAAGAGCCGGTTTCATATAATCACTAAAGACTAAGAAAGTTGATGCATAAGGTCTTAAGTTATATGTTGCCATACCATTAATTATTGCACCCATTGCATGTTCTCTAATACCAAATGATATATTTCTACCACTGTAATCATTTCTAGAGAATTCACCATGTTTTAATAATCTTGTATTACAACTAGCAAAAAGATCAGCAGAACCACCAACAAAGAATGGTGTTCTATCTGCAATAATATTCATTATCTTAGAATTACTTTCTCTTAAATCTTCAAAATAACTTGATTGAATTTTAAAATTCTTAGCATCATAATTTAATCCAATATCATTATTTTGAACAAATCTATCAAATATTTGTACTTCTTTATAATTAGTTACATGGAAGGTATTAAGATATTCATTATATTTCTTTATATCTTTAGCCATTCTCTTTTCAATTCTATTTCTATAAAGATCCAAATATCTAGCAATAATTTCAAATTTAGAAGTATTAATACCATAAGTTTGTCTTAGTGATGCTATATCATCTTTAGAAAGTGGTTTTCCATGAACTATATTAGTACCAGCATTAAATGAATCTTGACCTATAATAGTCTTAACTTCAATAATAGTTGGATTATTTTTATTTCTCTTAGCTCTATTAATAGCTTGATCTAATTTATTAAGATTATTACCATCACTAACAAAATCCACATTCCATCCTAAAGCATCAAAACGCTTCATAAAATTTTCTGAACTAGATTTTGATAAATTTGCATCTAATGTAACATTATTAGAATCATATATAACAATTAAGTTATTTAATCCATATAACGATGCTAGATTAGCAGCTTCATAAGATATTCCTTCTTCTAAATCACCATCAGATACTAAACAATAAACTTTATGATTTAATATCTTTTGTTTATCTACATATTTAGATATATAACCTTCTAAATACTTATCTGCCATAGCCATACCAACAGCAGCAGCAAAACCTTGACCTAAAGCACCAGTTGAATAATCAACTCCAGGTGTTAAATTCTTTTCTGGATGACCTGGTGTCTTAGAATTTATTTGTCTAAATCTTACTAAATCTTCTAGCTTTATATCATAACCAGCCATGAACAATGTCGAATAAAGTAACGCTGAACCATGACCTGGTGACATAACAAATCTATCTCTATCAAACCAATTTGGATTTTTAGTATCAATTCTTAAATGATTTCCATATAAAGTATATAAAATTGGTGCAGCTCCTAAAACAATTCCGGGATGACCACTATTTGCAGCATCAATCATATCTATTGCTAATAATTTTATTGTGTTTATTATTTTCTTATCTTCTTCGTTCATTATCACACACACCCTATCATATATAATATTACCATAATATATAAAAAAAATCTATTAGTAATCTAATAGATTCTTTATTAATTTATATAGATTTTTCATAGCAGTATTTTTAGTACTTATCTTAATACTTCTAGCATATTCATCTAATATATCACTATCTTTTAACATCTTAGAAATATATCTATTTAAACCAAAAGATGTTCTAAAATATTTACCATAATGTTCACTTTCAAAATACTTATAGTTTGCTATTTCTTGACCACCACTATGTCTAATCATAAACACAGGCTTTTTAAAATATAAACATTCAGTTAATTGAATACCTCCAGGTTTAGATATAACAAAATCACTAAATTCTAATAACTCAGGCACATTAGTAACAAAACCTAATGTTCTAACATTATGTAAATTATATTCTCTAACATATTCATCTACATCATATTTTGAATTTTCATTCTTACCAGCAATATATATAATATCTAAATTAGGATTATTCTTAGCTAATCTCTTAATATATGGTAGTGATTTAGATGATCCAGCACCTCCACCACCAAAGAATAAACATATTTTATTTTCACCACTAAAATTAAATTCTTTTAATAATTTTTTCTTATTAAATTTATGTTCCATCTTAGGAGCTATAGGTATACCAAATACTTTAATTTTATCTTTATTAACCCCTCTTTTAATCAAATCATGTTGCATTTCTTTATTACCAACAACAATATAATCCATAAATCTATGATTCTTCATCCAAAGTTCAATAACATCATAATCAGTAACAACAGTTACAACCTTAGGATTAATAATACCCATATCTTGATAATGTTTAACTAAACTAGGTCCAAAGAAATGAGTACAAACAACTAAATCAGGATTAAAACTAGCTATTTGTTTTTTCATTCTCTTATTTTTAAATATAGTAGTACTTAAACTATCTATAACATCTCCACCTACTTTAGTACTAGTTATATTATAAAACATATTATGAATATATGGAGTCTTTAACATAAAGAATAAATTAACCTTTTGAGATATCTTACCTACTACCTTCATTGAATAAGTTAAAATATCTAAAGTAGCTACTTCAATATTTTTATCATTTTCTTTTAAATAATTAGCTATATAATTAGCTATTGCTTTATGTCCATTACCATATGATGCATAAATAATTAATACTTTCTTCATAATATCTACACCCAATAATAATTATAAGTAAATAAGAAAAAAATTTCAAGGAATAAAGTAATAACAAAATTACGTTTGATGCAATTTGATAAAAATATTAATTTATGTTATGATAACCACAGGAAATGAGGTGTAATTATGAAATATGATTTCGAAGAAGAAATTATAGAGCAAAAGCCCCTTACTGCCAAACAAAAAAATATTCTAGATTATATTAAAAAATATATAGCAGAATATAATTATGCACCAACAATCAGAGAAATTGGCGAAGGAAATAACTTGTCATCCTCAGCAACTGTACATACTTATATAAATATTTTAATTACAAAGGGATGGTTAAAAAAGAGTGACTATAAATTTAGAACTCTTGAAGTAGTCGGCGAAAACGAATACTTAAACCAAGCTAGAGGCATAACTACTCTACCATTAATCAACGAAGACGAAAACTTTAAAGAACAACAAGAAAATGGTAAGAAGATTGATATTTATAATGATCAATTTGCCGTAACTAAAGAATCTCTAGTAATTAAAATAACTAAAGATGATATCTTTCAAAAAGATGATTACATTATCACTAAACCATTTAATAAATATAAGGATAGTGATTATGTAGTTACTCTAAAAGATGATAAAGTTAGTATTGTAAAATACAAGGCTAATACTAAAAATATTATTGGTAAAGTTATCGCATCAATAAGAAAGTATTAAAAAGAGATGTTCAATAGAACATCTTTTTTATTTATAAAACATAAATGCTGTTAAAAATCCAATTAATAGAATTAATACTATCCATCCATTAACTTTTTCTGTTCTTGTAGATTTATCACTTACACCAACAGCCATAGATGATAAATAACCACCAATTAAACCACCAATGTGAGCAAAATTATCAATACCAGGTGTAATAAATCCTAAAGCTAAATTAAATACTATTAATGGTATTATTTGAGATTTAATAACTGTACTTAAGTATAATCTATAATGATAACCAAAGTAAACTAACGCACCCATAAGACCAAATATAGCACCAGATGCACCTACACTATATGTATTTGAAAATACCATAGACATTAAACATCCAACTATACCACTAAATAAATATATTAATATATACTTAGTTTTTCCTAAGAATGTTTCTATTTGATTACCTATTACGTATAATGCATACATATTAAATATTAAATGCATTATATTAGCATGCATAAACATAGCACTAAATACTCTATAATAATCTCCTGCTATAAATAATTCTCTATTAGCAGCAAAAGTATATAACATTGAAGGATACATATAACTTAATAAATATATTAATACATTAATAGCTATTAATACATATGTAATTACTATTGTTTTAGGTTTAAAAGTCTTTTCATAAGACTTATTTTCTTTAGCTGTCTTTTCATTAATATCATTAGTAACATTAATAATTAAATCAATACCTTTAGTATCATTTAATAAATTATCTTTAATATTAGGAAACGCATCAGATATAAACTTATTCTTCTTAATATCTCCTACATTCTTAATCTTAACTGAATCCATATCTTTATCTTCTACTAACTTAACATCAGTATTTAAATCTAAAAATATATTTAAAGTATTAACTTTAAAAGATAAAGTTTTCTTCTTTATTTGTTTAATAACACTCTTAGTTTTATATAAATCTGCCTCTATTTGTTCATTATTATGAATATAATTAGTATTAATTCTTATAATTCTATAAGGACCATCTAAATTCTCTAACCATACCTCATTTTTAACACCATTAACTATAATTGGTTGATAGTTTTCTTCAGTAATAAAATAATGAACTAAACGCATAACGATGTCTTCTTTTTTATCAACTACTACGTTCATATTTCTACCTCTTTTCATATAATCATAATTATATCATATAATTTATTAGGTGATATAATTTGTCAAATATATCTTTACTTATATTTATAATAGTATTTTCTATATTTTATCTATGTATAATTAATTCAATCTATAAAGACAAAATATCTAAAGATTTACTAGTATTTACCATTATAAATATAATATTAT
>CAMOFW010000040.1 GCA_946613765.1 uncultured Mycoplasmatota bacterium | reverse complement strand
TATATTGATAAAATAAACTATAAATATAGTTAGTTATCTTTATTAATTATATATATTACTTATTAATATAATTATCATTCTATATTTATATGTTTCTACTACTTGCTATATATATTTATCTTAATCATTTAATCTACTATACTATTTATTTAATGAGGTGTTAAAATGGAACAATATTTTAATTATACAAATACACTTACTAATCCTGAAACTATTACTAAGCTGGCAATATTATTAGCTATTGTAAGTTTATTTACTGTTTTACTTTTTATAACTAGGATTATTAATTATCTTTCTGCTATTAAAAGAAGTAAGAACATCGAAAAAAAGGTTAGGGAGATAGATGAAAAATTGGATAATCTAATTGATATTGTAAATAATAAAAAATAGTAATAATTTAATATTACTATTTTTTTATCCCTACCCTACTCTTTTAATTGAATATTAATTTTTTAGTTTTACCTTTAGTAATTGATAATTGATCTAATGCATTAATATAATTCTTCCAATTTATACTTGTTTGTCCATTTTTATAGGCATCTAAATATGTTAGTTTTAATATAGTGTGATGAATTGAAGCAATTCTTTTATCTTCTGTATATATAAAATCACTTAATACGATTGAACTATATAGTTTATTTAACAGTTCTTCACTAGGTTTTTCCATAGCATATATATTATTTAATTTTTTGATTTGTTCATCAAAATCTTCAACGCTCATAGGATCTGTTTCTCTTGTTTTTTTAGCAGGATCTGCGTAATAAGTTTCCATACTATTTTTAATGAGTAAGACATCATCGATTATAAAATATCTATCGTTTGAAGTTGAATTATTTCCTTCTCTTATATTATTAGCTACTTTTTCAATTTTATCACTATATAACATTGTTATCATTTTATCAAAAATTTCATTTCCTTCTGCAATTGACAAATTATTAATAAAATGTATTTTTGATGTATTTTTAAATATAAAACTATAATCATTATATAACTTATCATAAATATAATCATAATCTTCTTCAGTAAATTGTCTTTTAGTAGAAATAATAGTATCAAATTGCTCACTAGTTAGATTTAAGAAAGATAATATACTATCATAATCAACAATTATTTCAGTCCAGTTATCATCAAAAATTCCAATCACATCATGTGTATATACAGATATAAAAGCTAGATTCCATTTAAATTTATCGTAATTATTCAATATATCTTCATCTTCAGTATATTTAATTAAACTTGCACTATTATCTTTAAATTTATCTAGGTCATCAAAATAAAATTTTAAATTTAAAACTTTACTACAATATTCAAGCATATTCTTATTCATGAAATAATTTGTTTCTTTGTTTTTCATAATATCAGTCTCCATATATTCTTTAATTAAACATGATTATTGGTTTTTATGAAAGATATACTATCACACTTTTTTAATTAATGCAAATTAAAAAATAGTATAAAAAAAATATTTTTGATAATAATATTAAAGGGTGATTATAATGAAAAAAAATACGAAACAATCTAACAATAAAGTTAGAAATGAATCAAATAGTAAAGTTTCATCTAAAGCTAATAACAATGTAAATAATAAAACAAATAGTATTGGGTTTGATGATGACAACACTGATTCATTTAAACTAAAAGATTGTAGATAACCCACTGGAGACCATATCTGGTCTCTTTTTATATTATAATAAATTATTAATTATTATTTGAGTTAGGATGACAATTATAATTCCTATCAATAGAAATATAGTTTTAAATTTATTATTATAGTGTCTTCCCTCTTTAATTAATTCAAATATAGATATATAAATCATAATACCGGCAGTTATTGATAATATACATGCAAGAATAAAATTATTTATAAAACTACTAAGTAGTATAAAAGCAATAATAGTTCCAAATAGTTCGGAGAAACCTGCTATAAGTGTATATATTATTGCTTTTCTTTTGTTTTTTGTTCCATGGTATATAGGAATTGCAATACTGATTCCTTCTGGTATATTATGTAACATTATTGATATAGTTAACATTATACCTAGTTTTAAATTTTTATTTGCAGTTATATATGTTATTATTCCTTCTGGTATATTATGAATTATGATTGCTATCATTGATATAATACCAACTTGATATAGACTATTGTCATTATTTGTTTTATTGTCTATATATTTTGAAATTAAACAACCTATATTAATAAATATTAGTATAAATAAAGTAGTTGGTATAAGTTTTATGTTTGTTCTAAATAGTTTAAATGATTCTGGGATCAAATCTATAATTGATACTGTTATCATTACTCCTGATGTAAAATATAGGCAATTTGATACTATATTATCATCTGATTTATATATAAAAATAATTCCAAATAGTGTTGATATACTTGATATTAGAGAAAGTAAAAAAGCTAACAAATTCATAATGTTCACCATTTAATTATATGATTTGTTAACTTTTTTATTTTTTTAAATATGTTATTTTCTTTTTATCTAGATCAGTCACTCTGAATGAATCTCTTATTTTCGATATGCTTTTGTTTTGAGTCCATTTGTCTAATTTTTTACTTTCTAACAATTTATATGTCTTTTTTGAATATTTTATGTAGCACATACTAATTAACCATGCATTTGCCATTTTAACATAGTATTCGTCGCTTTTTATTTGTTTTGTGATATCTAACACCTGATCTATATAATTATCGTTAATATAGTGATTTAAAAGTAAAACTAGCCCTACCCTATTTATCCATAAATTATCAGATTTTAAATATAACTTTATTTTAGCAAAACCTTGTTTTTGATTTTTCTTAAAATCTTTAAAATTAGAACAAAAGCTATCACATATAGCCCAATTATTTATATAAGGAATAAACTTATCAGTCAAAATTAATTTATCATTAAAACTAAGTTTTATATTACCTATAATAATGCCATGAATAAAAATTTCTTCATAAGTATTATGCTTATTTAAAGATATAAAACTATTATAGTTACCCTTACTTATTTTTTTAGCTATATCTTTTAATATAGGAGTTCTAATTCCAATTAAACTATCAATATTAGGAACAATACCTTTATGGAATTCTCTATATTTTATATCTTGTTTACTATATAAATAACTAATAAAATCTTCATAGTCTTTACTAGTCCATATACTTCTATTTAATTCCATAAAAATCACCTAATCCTTGGCATGAGGGTGAAAATTATTATAATTTTCTTGTAATCGTTTATTATTTATATGTGTATATATCTGTGTAGTTGAAATATCACTATGACCTAAAAGTTCTTGAATACTTCTAAGATCAGCTCCATTATTAAGTAAATGTGTAGCAAAAGAATGTCTTAATGTATGTGGTGAAAATGGTGTTTTAATATTCTTTTCTTTAGCAATCTTTTTTAATATTTTAAAGAATCCTTGTCTAGTTAATTGTTTTCCATGATTATTTAAGAATATATAATCATTATTTTTAAATTTAATTAGATTATTACGATGATTATTTAAGTATTCTCTTATATATTTAATAGCAAAATCACCAATAGGAATAATTCTTTCTTTAGAACCTTTACCAAGAGTTCTTAAAAGAGCGTTATCTAAATCAATATCATGAATTTTTAAATTAATTAGTTCACTTACACGAAGTCCAGTCGCATACATAAGTTCAAGCATAGCTTTATTTCTAAAACTATAATCATCAGTTAAGTTAATATCTAAAAGTTGATTTATTTCATCTTCAGATAATACCGTTGGTAAAGTCTTTTTTAACTTTGGTAACTCAATTAATTCAATTGGATTTGATATAACATAGTTTTCAATTAATAAAAATTTATAGAAACTTCTAATTGAACTTATATTACGAGAGATTGTTTTACTATTTAATTTGTCTTTATTTAGATAACTAAGATAGTTTTTTAAATCTTCTTTTTTTAATTCATTTATATTCTTTTTTAATTCCTTACATACGAAATCTCTATATTTAAATAAGTCTCTTTTGTAAGAGTCTATAGTATTAGAACTATACTTTTTATCCATTAGTAAGTAAGTTAAAAAGTCTTCAATTTTATCATTAAACTCATTCATAGAATCACCATTAATATTATTATAGCACTATAATCTATTATTTATTTGGTAATTTTGATATAATATTAATATGTTACATTTATTTACGATTAGTGAGGGAGATATTATGAATGAACCACTTGCGATTAGTATGAGACCTAAAAAGATTAGTGATATACTTGGTCAGAGTCATTTAATTGGTAAAGATAAGATTATTACTAATATGGTTAAAAATAAAAAGATATTTTCAATGATTTTATATGGTAAACCAGGAATTGGTAAAACTACTATTGCGACTGCGATAGTAAATGAATTAGGTCTTAGATATAGAATGCTTAATGCAGTTATAAATAATAAGAAAGATTTTGATACTGTAGTAGAAGAAGCAAAAATGTATAATGGTTTAGTTGTAATTATGGATGAGGTTCATCGTTTAAATAAAGATAAACAAGATTTATTGCTTCCATATTTAGAGAATGGATTAATTACATTTATAGGAATGACTACATCTAATCCTTATCATAAGATAAATCCTGCGATTAGAAGTAGATGTCAGTTGTTTGAGCTTAACGAACTTACTACTTCTGATGTTGTTAAAGGACTAAGAAAAGCATGTAAAAGTGAATACTTACCTGGTATAAAGATTGATAAAAATGCGATTGATTATATTGCTAAATTATCTGGTGGTGATATGAGATTTGCTTATAATCTTTTAGAGGTTAGTTATTATTCTACTGATAATTTTAATATTAATATTGATACTGTAAAGAAGATAAATAGTAAACCGGTATTCTTTTCTGATCAAAATGAAGATGGACATTATGATGTATTAAGTGGTCTTCAAAAATCTATTCGTGGTAGTGATGTTAATGCGTCTCTTCATTACTTAGCTAGACTTATTGAATCTGAGGATTTAGATAGTATCTATAGACGTCTTAGTGTTATTGTATATGAAGATATAGGACTTGCTAATCCAGGAATGGGACCTAAATTAGATGCTGCTATTAATGCTTGTGAAAGAGTTGGTTTACCAGAGGCTAGAATTCCTCTTGGTACTATTGTTACTGAAATGGCTTTATCTCCTAAATCTAATAGTGCCCATATTGCATTAGATTTGGCTATAGAAGACATAAAAAAAGGTAATACAGGGAATTTACCTAAACATTTAAGAACAAACTCTACAGAGTATAAATATCCTCATGACTATCCTAATTCATGGGTAAAACAACAATATTTACCTGATAACATTAAAAATAGGAAGTATTATACTCCTAAAACTACTAGTAAATATGAAACAAGTTTAAAGAATATATATGATAAGTTAAATAAACTTAATAAATAGAAAGAACTTCATAATATGAAGTTCTTTTAAAATCCTAAAATAAATAAATCTAAACCTAGTTTTTTATCAATAGTACCACTTTTTATTTGAATATCTAAGTCAGCTAATCTTTCTAAATTATCGATAAGTTTCTTATCAGAATATTTAGATGCATTTTGAAGAGCTAGTTTAATTCTATATGGATGAATACCTAGTTTTTTAGCAATATCCTTTTCGGTATAACCTTCTTTATATAATACTTTAGATTGATATATAATTCTAATTTGATTTGCTAACATAATAATTATTTTGATTGGTTCTTCATTATACTTTAACATTTCATGATATATTTCCATCGCACTATCTTTATTTTTATTTATAATAGCTTCTATTAGTTTAAATATATCTAAATCAATATTTTTATTAATGAAACTATCAACATCTTCCATAGTTATTTCTTTTTCGTTATATTTATACATCAATAGTTTATTAGCTTCACTATTTAATAATTCAAGATTATCCCCTATTCTATCAATAAATAGATTAATAGTTTTGTAATCAATTTTATAATCAGCAAACATATCTTTTACAATACTATTAATATTTTTCTCTTTATTAAAATCTTTAATAACACCATTCTTTTTTAGTGCTTTAGTAATTTTCTTAACTGAATCAATAGTTTCATGTGGAAGTATAAATACTAATTCAGTATTAGGATTCTGATTTTCTAAATATTCAAGTAGTATATCTAAATTTTGAGTTACAGCAGATTTAACATTCTTTCTAGAGAATATATAAGCATTAGAACATATAATCATTTTATTTGAAGCAAACAAAGAAAGTGTTAGAGCATCATCAATTACATCTTTTATATTATCGTTTAATAAATCATATTTACTAATATTTATATCTTCGATATTACATTTATTAATGATATTATGTATTTCTTTTTCAATTAAATAATTTTCAGTTCCATATAATAGATATACCATTTTTATCACCTTGTATTACAATTATATAATATAATTAATAAAAATCAAAGAAAAAATAACATTTAAATAAAAACTATAAATGGAAATAATAAGTGTCCGCACATTTCATTACCTAAAATGTAAGTTTTT
>CAMOFW010000039.1 GCA_946613765.1 uncultured Mycoplasmatota bacterium | reverse complement strand
TATCAATTAGTTAGCATTAACTTTACAGTAGAATTATCTTCTACATATAAATTAGCTTCAGGACTTTGATACAAAACATAATTACCATTACCACTGTATTCTATCTTATAACCTTTAAGTAATTTTGTTGCTTCTTCTCTAGTCTTACCTACTACATTTACTAGCTTTTTATATTTTACATCCATCCAATTATATACCTTAGGCATAACTTCATTTGAAGGCTTTAAATCATTAATACTTATATAACTTTCCAAAATAGACTTAGCTATAGGTGCTGCAACTGTTCCACCATATTGTACTACACCCTTAGGGTTATCTACTGCAACATATAACACAATAGAAGGATTATCAACTGGCATAAATCCAATAAAAGAAACAATATAATTGCCACTCATATAATGTCCATTATTAACTTTTTGAGCAGTACCTGTTTTACCACCAACTCTATAGTTTTCTATATAAGCATTTCTACCAGTTCCATTAGCAACAACACTTTCTAAAGCAAATCTAACCATATCTGAAGTTTCTTTGTTTATTACCCTTCTAACTTCTTCACTTTTATTTTCTAAAATAATACTTTTAGTATTTGAATCATATATATTTTTTAATATATATGGTTTATATAGTATTCCACCATTTACAGCAGCACTAACGCCTCTGACTTGCTGTATTGGTGTAACAGATATACCTTGTCCAAAAGCAGTTGTAGCAAGTTCCACATTACCTATTCTATCCATATTAAATAATATTCCATTTTCTTCACCAATTAAATCAATACCAGTCTTTTCTCCATAGCCAAAGTCTTTAATATATTTAAATAGTTTTTCTTTACCTAACTTTAAACCTAAATTAACAAAACCAGGATTACAAGAATTCTCAACTACTTGTAAATATGTTTCTTCACCATGTCCTCCAGCCTTCCAACAATGAAGTCTTGCACCATCAACTTCTATTGAACCCTTATCATAAAAATGATCCGTAAATAAATTAACTATACCTTCGTTTAAGGATGCTGCTAGTGTTGTTATCTTCATAGTTGAACCAGGTTCATATGTCATCCATATTGGTAGATTCCTATTTAATATTTCAGTAGAAGTACCCTTATAATTATTTAGATTAAAAGTAGGACGTGAAGCCATAGCAAGCACTTCACCACTCCTAGGATCCATAGCTAAAGCAAGTGCATTATCAGCTCTATACTTATTCATAACATTATCTAATTCTCTTTCTACAGCTTGTTGTAAATCTAAATCTATAGTTAATACAACATCATAACCATTAACACTATCTATATATTCTTCAGATTTATTTAATCTATTTCCCTTAGCATCACTATAATATTTAATATAACCATCTATTCCAGTTAAATAATCATTATACTTTTTTTCTATACCTGCTAAACCTTGATTATCTATACCAACAAAACCAATAGCTTGTGCTAACATATCATCATAAGGATAATATCTTTTAGATTCTTTTAATAGATATACTCCTTCCATATGTAAATTATTAATCTTATCTGCTATATCAAAAGATAATTGCCTACCTTCAGGATGTACTTTTTCAATAGATGTTTTCTTACTAACATGCTTATACATTTCTTCATAACTTACATTTAATATTTCACTTAAATTCTTACTAACTAATTCCTTATCTTTTATTTGATTAGGTATTAAATATAAAGTTGTAGTAGTAATATTATCTGCTATAACTTTATTATTCCTATCTAATATCCTACCCCTATTAGCTTTAATAGGTAATTCTCTAGACCACAAATTATCAGATAACTTATTTAATTTATTATATTGAAATACTTGAATATAAAACACTTTGAATATAATTATAAATAATATTATTAATACAAATATAAAAGTAATTCTTATTCTTATATGCTTAGTTCTATAAAACAAGATAATCACCCAATTAATTATATTAAATAAAAAAAGAACTATTACTAGTTCTTAATCTCTTCTCTTTCCAAATAGACTTAATAATCTAATAAAGATATTAATAAAGTCTAAATATAATTGGAATGCACCATATACTGCAACATTTTCTTCATCAATACCTGCATCTATCATAGCACTTACTTTTTTAATATCATATCCAATATATAAAGTAAATATAATAATAAATGCAACTGCTATAATTAATTCAAATGTAGTATTTTGTAAAAACATATTTACTATTGCAGCAACTAATGATCCTAAAAGTGCAATAAATAAATATAATCCAAACTTAGATAAATCAATATTTAAAGCTTTACCTATAAATGCAAATATAGTAAATACAACTGCAGTAGCTAAAAATACATAAATAATAGATGATATCTCAAATATTAAAAATATAGATGAAAATGTTAATCCATTAACAACACAATATAATAAATATAAAGCCTTTGCAGTACTACTCTTCATTGTAGATATTTTAGCACTTAAAGCAATAACAAGTACTAACTCAATAACAAATATTATCCAATATGAACTAGTAGAAAAGAACTTATAAGCAAACTCTAAATTATTTATTAAGTATTGTTCAAATCCAAAACCTACAAAAAATGTAACCAATAGTCCAATTCCTAGCCATAAAAATACTTTACTTAAAACATTATTCATAATTATTTCTCCTTCTAAATATTATTCTATCATAATCTAAAAATTATTTAAAATAATAAATTTAGTCTTTACAAAAAGTAACATTTTTGATACAATATATTCACTCAAAGGGGATGTTTTAAATGGATTACGATAAAAATTATATTGTTTCTGAATATACAACAGACGAACTAAATGAAATGTTTGTTAAAGAATTTGCTAGATTTAGAAGAGAAAATAACTTAACACAAACTCTATTATCAAAATATAGTGGCGTAAACAGAGAAAAAATAGCAAGAATTGAACTTGGTATGCATTCACCTAGTATTAAGTCTATATTAAAAATACTTGGTCCAGTTGGTTATACATTAAAAATAGAAAAAATAAAGAAAAAAGATTCTAAATAGAATCTTTTTTTAATTTAATTCAACATTTAATACACTAGTACTATCTATGATAGTATTTTTTTCAATACTTTGAGATATTACTTTACCATATCCATTTATATTACATTTAATACCTACTAAACCAGCAAATGTTTTAACTTCATTTTCACTCCAATTAGTAATATCAGGCATAACTATATTATTATTAGATGTAATTATAAATATCTTAGTACCTTTAATTACTTTAGTACCTTTCTTAGGGTAAATATTAATTATATACTTACCATCACCTAAAATAATTGGATTTAATCCCATTTGTTTTAACTTTTCTTCACTTTCTACTACACTAGTATTTATATAATTATCAAATACTATTATTTGTTCATTAGTATTAGTAGTTTCTAAATTAGCTATATTTTTATAATTAGCAATATCTTCTACAACTGTAGTTACTACTTTAGCTAATTCTTTAATAGGTCCAACAAATTGCTTAACTGATATATAAACTATATATTGAGGATCTTCAGCAGGAAATAAACCAGCAAAAGATCTAATATAATCATATTTACCTGACATGTATACACCATTTTGAGTAAAGTTTGCAGTACCAGTTTTACCAATCATTCTAACATTACTTGGTTGATAATATTTAGCATCAGTAATAGTATCGTATAAAGCTTTATCCATTAAGCTTCTTACTTTATTAATACTTTCTTCACTTGCTACTTTTCTAACTTCAGTACGCTTAGCTTGATATTCAACTTTTCCACTCTTACTATCTACTATTTTATCTACAACATATGGTTGTAGTATTGTTCCATTATTAGCAAGCATGGTTAGTGCTTGAATATTTTGAATTGGTGTTGTAGTAATACCTTGACCAAACGATGCAGTAACAACTTCAGATCCATAGTAGAAATCCATGTTACCAGCTTGCTCACCAGGTAAAGTTATTCCAGTTTGTTCACCAAAGCCTGCTGCTTCATAAAAGTCTCTTAACTTTTCTCCACCTATTCTTTGAGCAAGTCTACCCGCTGCAGTATTAGATGAACGAGCAAAACCAGTATCATAATCGATTACACCCCAACCAACATCATTAAAGTCATGGATTACATATCCATCTACTTCTAAAGAACCTGATTGATATGTTTCACTTCCATCATACTGTCCATTTTCTATAGCAGCCATAAATGAATATATCTTCATAGTAGAACCTGGTTCATATGCATAAGATACCATTGGATTTAAATAATTAGTAATATTTTGTTTATTTAAATCAAATGTAGGTTCAGATGCACTACCCAAAATAGCACCAGTCTTAGCATCAGCAACAGTAAATGTTAACCAATCCATTTTATAATTATCAACTAAGTTTTGTACTGCTTGTAATAAAAATAATTGAATATGACTATCTATAGTTAAATATATATCTTTACCAGATTGTGCTTCAACTCTAGTCTCTGGTGAATTAGGAAGTCTATATCCATAGGCATCAGTTTCATAAGTTACAAAACCATCTTCACCTTCTAATTCATCATTAAAGTATTTTTCAATACCCATTTCACCAGTAATCTTACCTTCGTCATTAGCTCTTGCATAACCAATAATATAAGGAGCTAATGTAGAATTCTTATAATATCTTTTAGTACTTTGTGTAAATCCAATACCAGGTAATTCTAACGCTTCAATCTCACTTTTTAAGAATTCTGTTATACCTCTACCACCTGGTCCAAGTTCAACTTGATAAGCACTTCTATTTAATAATTCTAATATATGATCATAAGTCATAGACTTAATATTATTCTTTTGAAAAACTTCCTCTAATTTTTTAGCAGTTTCTTCTTTATCTACTACATGATTAGGTTTATTTTCATCTTTAGTTCTAGATGGTGATAAATAAGCTATAACTGTATATGAATTAACAGTTTGAGCTAGTGTTTCACCATATTGATCATAGATAGTACCACGAGAAGCATATAACGTTTTAGTTGTTTCATTTCTATTTTTAGCAAATGCTGCAATATCAACTCCATCAACCTCAGGCATTAAAGCAATTCTAAAAAGTTGAAAAATAACAACAAAAAAAGAAGCAATAAGTACTAGTATAACAAAAATACTAATTTTAACTGTACGCTTCTTATTCATTATCTTACCTCTTCTCTTAGTTATCTATAACCTTAATGTTATTATTATTATAAGATAAACCTTGATTAGTTGCAACCTCTCTTATTTTATCTAGAGATGCTAACTCATTAATTTTCATATTTAAGGATTCGTTAATACCAGATTGATATTCAATATCTTGTTTTAACTTTTCTAAAGCTATATTAGATTCA
Source organism: uncultured Mycoplasmatota bacterium (assembly GCA_946613765.1). Lineage (GTDB taxonomy): Bacteria > Bacillota_I > Bacilli_A > RF39 > UBA660 > RUG12834. The sequence goes on along the minus strand of CAMOFW010000039.1, from coordinate 1,586 downwards.
GAAAGTTTAGCTTGAGTAAACACACTAAAAAGAGGTGTAGCAATTGCAAGCATAACAATAGCAAAGATTACAAACTTTTCGCCTTTTAATCTTCTTGTTTTAACTTTCTTAGTAATCATATACTTCAAATCCTTTCAATTATTCTTAATTTTGCACTCTTACTTCTAGAGTTCTCTTCAATTTCCTTTTCACTAGGTAATATAATTTTTTTATTAACTAATTTAATCTCAGGTTTATATTCATCTGGTATTTCAGGTAAACCTTTAACTAAATCATTTACTTCACTCTTTTGTTTAAATATTGTCTTTACAATTTTATCCTCTAGAGAATGGAATGTTATAACACTAATTCTACCTCCAACATTTAATAAACTAATTGCATCAGGTAAAACCTTCTTTAATACATCAAGTTCACTATTTACTTCAATTCTAATTGCTTGAAATATTTTTCTTTCAGGATGATGTAAATTAAAATATTTAAGTCCAACTGCTTGTTTAATAACCTCAACAAGTTCCAATGTAGTATTAATAGGTCTACTATCAAGTATCTTTTTAGCTATTGGTTTACTTAAACTTTCTTCACCATAAGCATAAAAGATATCACATAATTCATACATTGAATAATTATTAACTACATCTGCAGCAGTTTTACTATCTTCTTGATTCATTCTCATGTCTAAAGGTGCATCTTGCATAAAACTAAATCCTCTTGCTCCATCATCTATTTGTGGGGATGATACACCAAGATCAAATACAATTGCATCGACTTTTTCAACACCAAGTTCATTTAATTTATCTTTCATATTAACAAAATTACTATGAATTAATGTATAGTTATTACTTACTTTAGATAATAATTCATCACTATAATTAATTGCATTAATATCTTGATCAAAAGAATATAAATGACCGTTTGGTATTCTTTTTAGAATCTCAGATGAATGACCACCATAACCTAATGTTGCATCAACAACAATTGAGTCATCTTTTAAATTAAGTCCTTCAATTGATTCTTCTTTTAACACGCTGTAATGTTTCATAAACTCACATCCATAAATAAATTCTCTGCTATATCACTTATTTTATCTGAGTAAGAGTTCATGAAGTTTTCCCACTCATTGCCAGCCCATATTTCAATTCGATCATTAGCACCAATGATTACGCATTCTTTTTCTATATTTGCATACTCTTTTAAGTTGGAAGAAATAACAATACGACCACTACGGTCAATTTCAAGAGTATTAGCCCCAGAAAAGAACGCTCTCATAAATGTTCTAACGTCTTTCTTTGTGAAAGGTAGTGTTTCTAACTTTTGTACTATTTTATTCCAATCATCCATTGTATAAATGTACAAACATTTCTCTAAACCACGAGTGATAATAAACTTATCCTTTAATTCTGGTCTAAAAGCTGCAGGAACAACAATTCTAGACTTATCATCTAAGTTATGGCGATATTCTCCCATGAACATAGTTATTCCCCACTTTCTTCCACTTTGTACCACCTGGTACAATATTATTGTAACTTATAACCCACTTAAAGTAAATTATAAACAATAAAAAAACTTAACATTTCTGTTAAGTTTAC
>CAMOFW010000038.1 GCA_946613765.1 uncultured Mycoplasmatota bacterium | reverse complement strand
TAGCTGAAGTGCAAAAAAATGGTGGTAGAGCAGCATTTATTGATGCAGAACATGCCTTAGACCCTGTTTATGCTAAAAATTTAGGTGTTAAAATAGATGAATTATTATTATCTCAACCTGATACTGGTGAACAAGCTTTAGAGATATGTGAAGCTTTAGTTAGAAGTGAAGCAGTAAGCATTGTTGTAATCGATAGTGTAGCTGCATTAGTACCTAAGGCTGAAATTGAAGGCGAAATGGGAGATAGTCACGTAGGTCTTCAAGCAAGATTAATGTCTCAAGCATTAAGAAAGTTATCTGGTACTATTAATAAGACTAAAACTACAGCAATATTTATCAACCAATTAAGAGAAAAAGTTGGAGTAATGTTTGGTAATCCTGAAACTACAACTGGTGGTAGAGCTTTAAAATTCTATGCATCTATTAGAATGGATATTAGAAGAGGAGAAGCTATAAAATCTGGTGATAAGATTATAGGTAATAGAACTAATATTAAAGTTGTTAAGAATAAAGTGGCTCCTCCATTTAAGAGTGCTGCAGTTGATATCATGTATGGTGAAGGTATTTCGAGAGAAGGAGAAATTGTTGATATAGCTACTGATTTAAATATTTTAGAAAAATCAGGTGCATGGTATGCATATAATGGTGAAAAAATTGGCCAAGGTAGAGAAAATGTTAAAGAATATTTAAAACAAAATAGAGATTTATTTGATGAATTAACTGCTAAGGTTAGAGAACATTATGGATTTAAAAAATAGCAAATAAGACTTGCTATTTTTCTTTATATTTGTTAAAATATTATTGCTTCGAGAAATTATTATTTCTTGTAGAAAATCCGCTTACTAATAGTAATGATTTTAAGTGATATATATTATTGAGAAAGGAGATCTTTTAAATGGCTAATTTAGTTGATAAGATTAACGCTAAACAAGTTAGAAAAGACATTCCAGAGTTTCGTGTAGGTGATACTGTTAAGGTTAATGTTTGGGTTAAAGAAGGTAAAAAAGAAAGAATCCAAGCATTCGAAGGTATCGTTATTGAAAGAAAAGGTGGAAGTGTTTCAGAAACATTTACTGTAAGAAAGAAATCTTATGGTATTGGTGTTGAAAGAGTATTCCCTGTAAACGCTCCAACTATCGATTCAATCGAAGTAGTTAAAAAAGGTATGGTTAGACGTGCTAAATTACACTTCGTTAGAGGAATGAAAAAAGACGTTAAGATTAAAGAAAGAAATTAAGGTTTGACCTTAATTTTTTTTGTGGTATAATGTTAATCCCAAGGAGTTTTAAATGCGAAATTTTATAGTAAGCGATTTACATGGTAATGATAAGGTTTATTTTTCAATTATTAATTATTTAAATAATGTGGATAGTAATGATAATGTTACTTTATATATTAATGGAGATTTAATTGACAGAGGTTTTGGTTCAGGTGAAATGTTACTTGATGTTTATAAGAGAATAACTAATAATATAGGTTTTAAAATAGAGTATATAGCGGGAAATCATGAATTTATGATGTATAATGCATCTAAACGATTAAAGTACAATAAATCATTTTATTCTTTAGATGATGTATGGTTAGATTATGGTGGTAATGTTACAGCTGTTACTTTAGAAGATTTGGTTACTTTTGATGAACAAATGGTAATATGTGATTATTTATCTACATTAAATGTATACCATAAATTTGATGAAACTATTAATGGTAAAAATATAGTTTTATCGCATGCTATGTGTCCTAGAGAAGTAAAAGATAATTGTGATTTAAAGATTCGTGATACTATAGCATATTATAAAGAAGAGAATTATTTCCGTGATTATGTTTATTCTTTAGATGATTTAGTATTTTTATATACATGGGCTAGAGTTGGAGATCCATATTTTAAACATGTCGTTAGAAGATATGGTAATGATAAGTATTTTTCAATAGTGGGTCATACTCCTAATTTTGACAAACCAGGATTTAAATATGATAGTCAAGATAACGTATTAAATATTGATGGTGGATCTGCTAGATATGTTGGTAGATTAGATTGTTATTATGAAGAAGATAATTATAATCCTGATTTGGATTGGAGAACTTTGTCTTGGGATAGTGTAGAAGAAAGGCATAGAAGTAAAATAGCTAGATATGATCATGTACCACTAGTTGAAATATTAGATAATAAACTTAGAATATTAATATTTAATAGATTTAATCAAATTATTGATGGTTATTATTTTTATAATCAAAGTATATTAAAAATTGATGATGATGAATTAAATGAATATAGGAAGTATTTAAAAGAAAATAAGGTAAAAAAATTAATAAAAATGTGATATAATTTTATAGGTGAATGATATGAATAAATTTGTTAAGGAGTTAATACCATATTTAATAATTATAGCTGTTGTAATATTAATTAGATGTTTTATTGTTACTCCAGTTAGAGTTGATGGACCATCTATGAATAATACTTTATATGATGGTGATATTATGATGTTAGTATTATTTGATAAGAATTATCAAAGAAATGATGTTGTAGTATTTAATAAAAAAGATGAAAAATTAATTAAAAGAGTTATTGCTTTACCTGGTGAAAAAGTTAAGTGTGTTAGTGGTATTATTTATGTTAATAATGAAGAATATGAAGATATACATGCTAATGGTAAAACAGAGGATTTTAAAGAGTATATATTAGGTGAAGATGAATACTTTGTTATGGGAGATAATAGAAATAATTCTTTAGATAGTAGGGTATTTGGACCTGTTAAGAAAGAAAATATATTAGGTAAAACTAATAGTATTATATTTCCATTTAATCACTTTAAATTAGGTAACTAAACTACAAGTTTAGTTACTTTTTTAATTATTGTGTTATATAATACATTTTAAAGAAAGAAGGAATACTCATGAAAGAAAAAATTGTAACAATTGTTATGGCTGTAATATTTGTTTGTATGGGTTTATTTTTTGGATATACTTTATTAAATAAAAGTGATGGATTATGTGAATTACCAGTAAGTGAAGTAACTGGTGGTGAAAGAGGTATGTTAGGTATTGATAAGAATATTAATGAATCTAATATTGATCAATATTTAGCAAGAGAAGATAGTGTCTATAGAGATATGAGAATGTTAAAGGATGTTGCTAATTATGAGGCTATTGGTGGAGATTCATACCTTAGTGGTTATGTTAAAGGTTTTGAAGTTATTCCATACCCATATTTAGCTGAAGTTAAAGGATTACCTGAAGCTGTTGGTAAAGCTTATTCTGGTAAAACATTATTCAAACAAAATGAAGATGGAACATATACTGCTAATTATGAAGAATCATTATCAATATTAGAATATTTATTTCCTAAGGATAAAAATATATTCTTAATGTGTGGTGGTGGAGGTTATGCTGGTATGACTAAAAACTTACTTGTAGCACTTGGTTGGAATAAAGATAGAATATATAATGTTGGTGGATATTGGAATTATGAAGGTAATAACAAGGTAGAAATCAAAAGAACAGTTAATGGTAAAGATGTATATGATTTTTGGAAGGTAAATTATCATAATATAGATTTTGATAATTTAACAAGGGTTCAATAATGAAGAATAGAATAATTACAGCAATAGTATTTATAGTTATTATTGTTTCTACAGTATATATAGTTATTACGAAAGATGATAGATTTTATTTAAGTGATGAGTATTATAATAATAATTCATTTAGTGAAATTACTAGTGATCAAGTAGATGGGTTAATAAATAAAAAGTATATATTATATACTTATAACAATTATTGTAGTTTTACTATACCATGTGATAAGATATTTCAAAAGTTTTCAGAAGATTATAATATAGGGATATTATCTATAAATTATGAACAATTTAAGACAACATCATTTTATAAAACAGTTAAATATGCACCTAGTGTTATGATTATATCTAATAATAAAATAGTAGCCTATTTAGATGCTGATAATAATAATGATGTAGATAAGTATCAAAATGTTGATGCATTTAAAAATTGGTTAGAAAAGTATATTTATTTAGAAAAGTAGATATTTCTACTTTTTTGTTTTATAATATATCTACCGAGGTGTTATTATGAATTTAGATGAATTATTTGAAATACTTCTAAGTGATAAACCTAGTATTCTTATTAAGGAAAATGAAGATAAAGTTTTTAATATGATTCCTGAACTTAATGAATGTAAAGGATTTGATCAAAATAGTAAATATCATATATATGATGTTTATGAACATACATTACATGTTGTTGATAATGTACCTAAGAAAATTGAATTAAGATTGGCTGCATTATTTCACGATATTGGTAAGCCAATAACATATTTTGAGGATGAATTAGGTAATGGACATTTTCCTAAGCATTGGGAAGAGTCTCAAAAAATATTTGAAGGGTTTGCTAAAAAGTATGGTTTAAATAGTGAACTTGCAAAAGATATATCATATTTAATTTATTATCATGATGTTGATTTTTCTAAAAGTGATAATTTAATATTAGATATAGTTGATAAGATTGGTTATGATAATATATCTAATTTATTTGTATTAAAAAAGGCTGATGTATTAGCCCAAAGTAGTAAATATCATTATCAAGTTAATGATATTGATAAATTAACTAATACCTTAAAAAGAGGAATATAAAAAATGTGAAAAAATGCTTACACATTTTTTTATTTTGTGTTATACTTACAAAGTTGTTTTATGAAGGAGTAAAGTTATATGAAAAAATTAGATTTAGGAAAAGATAATATATCTAAGTTATTATTTGCTTTTGCACTTCCATGTGTTATTAGTTCATTAATTAACTCAGTATATAATATTGTTGATCAAATATTTATTGGTCAAGGCGTTGGTACACTTGGTAATGCTGCTACTAATGTATTATTTCCACTTGTTATCATTTTAAATGCCATTGCTAGTTTAATTGGCGCAGGTGGTGCTGCTAATCTATCATTAAAGTTAGGTGAAGGTAAAAAGGATGAAGCTGCTAAGAGTGTTGGACAAGTTATTACTTTAACTATAGTTGCATCTATTATTTTAAGTTTGTTAGCTTATATTTTTTTACCAATATTAATTAGATTATTTGGATGTACAGATAATGTTTATTCTTATGCAATTGATTATGGAAGAATAATTGTTATGGGTGCACCATTTATGATTTTTTATTCATCACTTGCTAATACTATTAGAGCAGATGGTGCTCCTAAGTATTCTATGATGATGTTAGTTATTGGTGCTATTATTAATATTATATTAGATCCTGTATTTATCTTTGGATTTAATATGGGTGTTAAAGGTGGAGCATTAGCTACAATTATTGGTCAAATAATATCTTGTGGTATTGCAATTAGATATTTATTTAAATTAAAGAGTGTTAAGTTAAATAGAAGTGATTTTAAATTAGATAAGAATATATTTAGAATATTATCTTTAGGTTTATCATCATTTATTACTCAGGCTACTGTATTAATATTATTTATATTTATGAATAATGTATTAACTAAGTTTGGTGCATCATCTATATATGGTGCTGATATACCTTTATCAGTATATGGAATTATATCTAAAGTTAATAGTTTATATATTAGTACTGTTATAGGTATATCTATTGGAGCTCAACCAATAATCGGATTTAATTATGGTGCAGGTAATAAACTAAGAGTACAAGAAGTATTAAAGAAAGTATTAATTGTTAACTTTAGTGTTGGTATTATATTTAATATTTTATTTGTTATATTTCCAGAACAAATATTAGGTATATTTGTTAAGAAAAGTGATGTAACTTATGAGTTATGTATGGAATTTGGTAGATTAATGTGTCATAGTTTTATATTAGTATGTGGACTTAATGCTTTAGAAATGACTACATCTGTACTATTACAATCATTAGGTAAAGTATTTAAAGCTACAATGCTTGCATTTACTAGACAAATTATTTTATTAATACCAATATCATTAATTCTATCATTAGTATTTAATCAAGGACTATATGGTGTTTTATATGCTGGTTTAATTGCAGATATTATTACATTTATTTTAGCTATATTTGTCTTTAGATCAGAATATAAAATATTAAGTAAAGATAGAGTGGAAGAACAAGAGGAAGCTGTTAATAAACACAAAGTTAATAACAAGAATATAGTTATTACTATACAAAGAGAATATGGATCTGGTGGTAGATTTGTTGGTAAACTTTTAGCAGATTCTTTAGGTATTAATTTTTATGATAAAGAGTTAATATCTATGACTGCTAAAGAGAGTGGTTTAACTAAAGATTATATTGAATCACAAGATGAAAAGAAAACATTAAATTATCAAGATAATAATAATGATTTAATATTCTTAAGTGAACAAAAAGTAGTTAAGAAGTTAGCAAAAGAATCATGTGTTATTGTTGGTAGATGTGCTAATTATACTTTAAAAGATAATAAGAATGTATTAAAGGTATTTATTTATAATAGTGAAGAAGGTAAAGTTAAAAGAGCTATTAAATATTTTGGATTAAATAAAAAAGATGCTTTAAAGACAGTTAGAAAGATTAATAAAGATAGAAATAAATATTATAAATATTATACTAATAGTGATTTAAATGATATGAATAATTATGATTTATGTTTTAATAGTGATAAAATGTCTGTTGAAGATATAGCAAATACTATCAAGTTAATTGTAAACAAGTAGTTTATTACTACTTGTTTTTATTATATTTTGATATAATTTGAATGGTGATGTATATGAAAGTTAATAAGTTAATATTATTTGATTGGGGTAATATAGTTGAAGCTCATACCACTGGTTATAATTGTTATGATGCATTTGATAATTTATTTAAAAGATGTGGATGTAATTTTGAAGGTAGAATGTTTACTCAATTGGGTAAATATAAATTAGGTAAGATTAAAGATGAAGAAGAATTTAAAATAGTTTTTGAAGAAATGAAAAAAGATTTAAATTTAAAAGTTAGTTTTGATGAATTTAAAAAAATATATTATGAAGAATTTGATAA
>CAMOFW010000037.1 GCA_946613765.1 uncultured Mycoplasmatota bacterium | reverse complement strand
TTAATCGAAGGTAATGAATTACCTGGATATGACTTATATCAATCAAAAGTACATTTATCTGAAGATAAAGAGGGATTAAAACCTAAGTTTGATGAAATATTAAAAAATATTGATTAATAATAAAGATGATTTTTCATCTTTTTTTTGTTTATATGATATGGTATAATTATGTATACATAATAGAGGAGTTGGCTATGAATATATTGTTATACTTAAACGATAACATTATGACTTTTAAATTACCAATCGAAGTATCTGGTAGTTATTCTTTTTATGCCTTGGAAAATGATAGTAGTTTAATTAACGTAGACTCTATTAATGATAAATGGGTATTATGTCAGAGTAGTGATGTTAAAATAGTAAATGGTAACTCCTATATAGAAAAAGTAGAATTAAAACAAGATAATTTTTATGTATTAGAAAAAGATAAAACTAAATATTTAATTTATGTAGAAAGTAAGCAATTTAATAATTATTTACCTTATGAATGTGATTTAAATAATAGTTTAGTTATATCTAATAGTGATTCAGCTAATATATGTTATAAATGTCCTATATATAGGAGTTTAAATATTGAATTATATAAAAGAGCTGATAATTTATATATTAAAAAAGATAATAATAATATTTATAAAAATAAAAGATTATTATTGGATATTGAAACTCCTTTATCTAGTGGTGATGAAATAGAATTATATGGATTAAGATTAATGATTTTAGATAATAAATTATTCGTTAACGTTAATTCTAGAGTTAAAGTAAATCTAAATCAATATAATGTTCCAACTCTTTCTCAAAATGAACAAATAGATGTAAAAGATATACCTTTATATAAAAAAGATGATTATTATAATAAAGCTCCAAGAATTAGGAGAAGAATAGAAGAAGCTGTTGTTAAAATAGATAAGCCACCTGCATTTGGTCAATCACAAGATTTACCTTTATTGCTTACTATTGGCCCAATGATAACTATGGGTGCAACTTCTGCTTTAACTATGATTAATGTATTAATGCAAATATCTAATGGTACAGCAACATGGGGTAATTCTTGGCCACAACTTGCTACTAGTTTTGCTATGATTATGTCTATGTTCTTATGGCCTTTATTAATTAAAAGATATAACAAAAAATCTAAAGAAGAAAATGAATATCAAGTATCTTTAAAGTTTGCTAAATATTTTGATCAAAAAAGAGAAGAACTAACTCAAATAGCAATTGGTCAATCTATTATATTAAATGAAAATTTAATAAGTATAGATGATTGTTTAAAAACAATTGAACAAAAACAAATTGGTTTTTGGGATAAACGTATAGATCAAGATGATTTCTTAGAAGTTAGATTTGGTATGGGAAGACAAAAACTTAGATGTCAAATTCAATATCCTGAAGAAGGATTTACTATGAATGATAGTGAATTAAAACAAAGAACTGATGCTTTGGTAGAAGAATTTAAATATATTGAAAATGTACCTGTTAGTTATTCTTTTAAAGATAATAATATTACTGCTATTATGGGTAATAGAAATTTACAAGTTAATTTTTTAAATAATATATTAATTCAATTATTAACTTTCTATAACTATGAAGATTTAAAAATAGTAGTTATTACTAATGAAGAAAATAAAGATAATTTTAATTATATTAAATATTTAAATCATAATTTTAGTAATAATAAAGAAATTAGATATTTTGCTTGTGATGCAGAGTCTACTAAAACTGTATGTAATTATTTATCTTCTGAAGTTGTTACTAGAATTGGTATGGATAATAAAACAGCATTTCAACCACATTATTTTGTTATAATTGATGATTATGAAAGTTTAAAACACTATGACTTAGTTGATAGAATAGCTGAAAGTGATAAAGATTTAGGTTTTTCTTTAGTATTCTTAGAAAATAGAATGTCTAATTTACCTAGTAAATGTTGTAATTTTATAACCTTAGATGATAAGAAATCTAATGTATTAATTAATGCTTTTGAGGAACAAGAACAAGAAAGCTTTATAAATGAAATTCATTATAATATTGATATGATGAAGATTGCTAAATCATTAAGTAATGTTCCTATTGAATTAAATGATGAAGAAACATCATTTCCTGAATCTATTACATTCTTGGAAATGGAAAAATGTGGAAAAGTTGATCAATTAAATATATTAAATAGATGGTTAAGTAATGATCCAACTAGAAGCTTAAAAGCTGAAATTGGTGTCGATGCATCTGGTGGATTAATGTATTTAGATTTACATGAAAAGTTTCATGGCCCACATGGTTTAATTGCTGGTATGACTGGTTCAGGTAAGTCTGAGTTTATTATTACTTATATTCTATCTATGTGTATTAATTATTCACCTGATGAAGTATCATTTATATTAATAGATTATAAAGGTGGAGGTTTAGCAGGTGCGTTTGAAAATGAAACAACTGGTATTCGTTTACCACATCTAGCCGGAACAATTACAAACCTTGATAAAGCTGAAATGGATAGAACTTTAGTATCTATTAATTCGGAATTAGAAAGAAGACAAAGATTATTTAATGAAGCTAGAGATATTTTAGGAGAATCCACTATGGATATTTATAAATATCAAAGTTTCTATAGAGATAAAAAGTTAAAAGAAGCTATTCCTCACTTATTTATTATTTGTGATGAGTTTGCTGAATTAAAAGCACAACAATCTGATTTTATGGATAGTTTAATTTCAACTGCACGTATTGGTCGTTCACTTGGAGTACATTTAATACTTGCTACTCAAAAACCAAGTGGTGTAGTTAATGAACAAATTTGGTCAAATACTAAATTTAGAGTTTGTTTAAAAGTACAAGATGCTAGTGACTCTAAGGAAATGTTAAAGAAGAGTGATGCTGCATCACTTAAACAAACTGGTAGATTCTATTTACAAGTTGGTTATGATGAATATTATGCTTTAGGTCAAAGTGCATGGTGCGGTGCTAAGTATTTTCCTAGTGATGGTTATGTTAAACAAATTGATAAATCTATTAATTTTATTGATTCATTAGGTTATAAGATTAAAAATATTTCTGAATCTAATGGAAATAAAGGTGTTGCTCAAGGAGAGCAAATAACTGCTATATTAAAGCATATAATGCAAGTAGCTGAAAAAGAAAACTTATATTCTAGAAAACTATGGTTAGATAATATACCAGGTGATATTCTAGTAGATAAAGTTAAAGAAAAATATAGTGTTGATAATAGTAATTTAAGTGCTGTTATTGGTGAATATGATGCACCAGAGTTACAACAACAAGGAGTAGTTAAATTCAATTATGATGCTAATACATTAATATATGGTTTAGATGGATTAGAAAAAGAAATGTTCTTAAATACAATGATTTATTCTACAATATCTAATTATGATGCAAGTAAGATTAATTATTATATTGTTGATTATGGATCTGAATCTTTAAGAAAATTTAGTAATGCTCCTCAAGTAGGTGGTATAGTATTTGCTGGTGAAGATGAAAAATTTAATAACTTATTAAAACTATTAAAGGATGAATTAGCAAGAAGAAAGAAATTATTCTTAGATTATGGTGGAGAATATAATAATTATATTAAAGATCATAATGATTTACCTGTTATATGTGTTGTATTTAATAATTATGATTCAATATATGAAGCTTATAATAATTTATATGATGAATTACCTGAATTATTAAGAGATTCAAATAGATATGGTGTTATATTTGTTATGACATTGAATTCTATGACATCTATAACAAGTAAGATTAGTCAAAATTTTGATTTATCTTATGCTTTCCATCTTAAAGATGAAAGTGAATATACTCCATTATTTAACATTAAATTAAAAAATACACCTAGAGATATAAATGGACGTGGTATTATGGCTCTTGATGGTGCTTTACATGAGTTCCAAGTTGCACATATTACTTATGATGATATAAATGAAAATGAATTTGTTCTTGATTTAATTAAGAAATTAAAAACTAATTCGACTGTATTTGCTAAACGTATTCCTGTATTACCAGATATTATTAGATTAAATGATGTTAGTACTAAAGTATTTACTGATAAGGAATTACCAGTAGGAATTATAAAGAAAAATCTAGATATTGCTTATTATGATTATACATTATCAATTGGTAATATTATCACTTCGAATAGATTATCTAATATTAAGAATTTTGCTTTATCTTTATTAGATGTCTTTAGAAGAATTAATAGTCATACATTAATAATAATTGATGGAGTTAAAGAATTAAATCTAGATAAGAGTATGTATCCTAATTATTGTAATGGAAATTATGATAAATATTTAGATATGTTAATTGATTATGTTAAAAAATTAATTGATAAAAAAGCATCTATTGAAGGAACAATAGTTATTTATGGATTTAATAAGTTTATGACATCTATAGATAGCAATAAATTCTCTGAATTATTAGATTTAATTAAAAAATATGAGAAGATTAATATTGTTGTTATAGATGATGCAACAAAGATTAAGAGTTTTGCATATGAATCATGGTTTGGTTCAATGTTTAGTATTAGTGATGGTATTTGGATTGGTAAAGGTATTGGAGATCAAACTTTATTTAGAATATCTAACATTAAGAAAGAAATGCTTCAAGAAATTAAAAATGATATGGGATATGTTATTAATGAAAGTAATGCAGTCTTATGTCGTTTAATAGATTTTGTTAGTAAGGGGGATGAATAATGAATAATAAAGTTTTAATTAAAATAGACTCATTTGCATTAAATGAAACATATGATTTATTCATTCCAGTAAACGAAGTTATGTGGAAACTTAAAGCTATGATTGTTAAAAGTATTTGTGATTTAGAACATTTATCATTTGATATAAATGATGAATACTTATTTATTAATAAAAGTAGTGGTAAAGTATATGATAATAATGATGTTATTATAGACACTGATATTAGAAATGGAACTGAATTATTATTAATTAAGAAAGGTTAAGCCTTTCTTTTTTTATTGTAAATATTATGTAAATAGAAAATTGATTTTTATTGGAATATAGTGAAAATGTGTTATTATTTAATTGTAGAGAGTAGTTTCTACTGCATTGGGCCTTATTATAAGGGTTTGAAGGGAGATGATGATATGGCCGCAATGGATCAAGAAAAACTATCAAGAATGTGTACTGCAATCAATGGAGCTGCAGAAGATTATGTTAATCAAGTTAAGACATCTGCAAGCGAATTAGCATCTGCTTTCAATGAGAATTGGGTATCAAATAGTTCAAAGGCTTTAGTAGCAGAAATCGTTGAATGTTTAAATTCTTTAGCTAGTGCTATTACAACAACATTTGCAACTAAAAATGATAATATAGTAAATGCTGTTCGTTCATTTAATCAAGTAGAAAATGAAACAATTTTATATTCAGGATTTAGATTTGGAAAACCTGATACTTCAATGAATATCAATAACACTTTACCAAATAATAAAGTAGGTGTTGCTGATGGAGCTGATTTAAATTCAATTAATACTCCAATGAACACTATGGTTCAAAGAGTTAATGGTATTTTAGATAATATTGTTTCTACTGTAAGAAGTGCTGATGCTTTAGATATCGAAGAACAAACTGCTTTAACAAATGCTGTACAAAAAATTAAAAATCATTTTGATACTGAAATGACTGAATTAGAACAATCTCTAAAAGACAGAATGTCTAACGAAATAATGGAAAGAGATGCTCTACAATCTAAAAACGTATCTGAATTACAAGGTTAATGTAAATACATTAATCTTTTTTATTTTGTTAAATTGACATATATTTTATTTGTATGTTAATATTTATATGATAATAGGAGTGTATAGCATGCAAGTAAATGTATCTTTACTAAAGGATAATGTTAATAAGTTAAATGCTGAGATTGGTAAGTATGAAAATACATATTTACGTATGTATAATGAATTAACCTTTTCTCATTCATATGCTAATAGTAACAAGTTTACTAAGTTTTATAATGCTGTAAACCAAGAAAAGAATAAAGTTAATATATTTATTCAAGATTTATATGAATTAAAAAGTATATATGATTATATATATTCTAATTATAGTAAGATAGGTAATAGAATAGTATTTAATTTGGATAATGCTCAAAGAGTATTTAGTCAAATATCCGCTATTAAGAGTAAAATAGCTTCTATTAGAAGAAGAGTTTATTCTTTATCTTCTTATCCTGAAGTTAGAGGTATAACAAATGATATTAATTATAAATTAAATATTATTGAAAATAGTATAAGAACTATTGAAAATGATTATAGAAGAACTGTTAGTAAAATTAATGATGTTGAAAGAAACACATCAAACATGATTAGAAGATTTGATATTAATATTGAGACAGAAACAGATATTAAACCATTTATTTAAAAGGAGGTAAAGTATGAATTATACAATATTTTTAGATGAAGATAAGATGTCTTTAACTGTTGATAAATTATCTATGTATTCTAATGAAGAAAGTGCCTCTTTTGGTAATATTAAAGGTGATATTAGATCTATTAATGAACAATATAAAACTAATAATAGTTCAGCATTAGATAATAAATTAGTTGAATTAGGTAATAAAATGAAAGTTATTGAAAGTATTCATAGTAATAATATATATGTTCTTAGAACTAAGATTCAACAACACTTAGCATTAAAATATGCTAATATTAGTAATTTTAATACTGATAATGTAGATACATTAGAATCGAGGAATTTAAAATGAGATATTATGGATATGCTCTTAATTATGCTTATGAATTAAGAAACCAAGTAAATGAATTAGATAACATGATTAAAAGTTTAAATAATATGCTATCTAGTACTGTTACTGTAGATGGTAAAATTCTTTCAAATGAAGAATATAAAAAGGCTACTTCAGCTAATAGTAAAATAAAATCTAATGCTAGTTCATTGATTAATGTTTTAAACTCTAAAATGTAAATAAAAAATGCCATTATTTGATGGTATTTTTTTTGTATGTTTGTTATAATTAAGTATGATAGGATGGTGAGGTATATGTCTACTATTAATACTAGTTCTACTAAGCATAATACGTCTAATAATGTAACTACTTTTG
>CAMOFW010000036.1 GCA_946613765.1 uncultured Mycoplasmatota bacterium | reverse complement strand
TAATTAATAAATAATTCATATGTTTCATCATCCATCTTATTTACTATATTTTTAATATATTCTGTAGGTCCATCTTGATTAATTATTTTAATTCTTTTTAAATTACATTTATCTTTAAGATAATCAATATCTTCTAATCTAACATAAGAATATAAATTATCATTATCTTTTATTACTTTAAAGGTATCATCTAAATTCTTTATATCTTCTTTAATATATCCTTCCATAAATCCATGATATATAACAGCAAATTCATTCATACAATAAGATATAAATATATATTTTTTAGATACTCTTTTAGCTTCCTCTAATGCTTTAACTTTTTCTTCCATAGTAAGTAAATGATACATAGGTCCAAAAAGTAATACCATATCAAATGAATTATCTTCAAATCTAGATAAATCAATAGCATTACCTTGATAACACTTAATACCTTTTTTCTCTATATATCTAAGATTATGTTTAACAAGTTCTACTGCTGTTACATCATATCCATCTCTTTGTAATTCTAAAGAATATCTACCAGTACCAGCACCAACATCTAATATCTTATATCCATCTTTTAAATAATCTTTAATATATTTCATTGCAGTAATAAACTCAATATTAGCATGTTTAGTTAATAATCTTTTATCTTCATTATGTTTATTATAATAATTAATTAATTCTTTTTCATTCATAAAAATCACATACATATAATAACACATAATTGCATATATTTTAATATGAATATAATAGATATAATATTAATAGCATTATCTTTAGCTATGGATGCATTTGCAGTATCAATATGTTTAGGCTTAACAGTTAAACAAAATAGATTTAAATATTCAATACTTATAGCACTAGTATTTGCTTTATTTCAAATAATAATGCCTCTAATAGGGTATAAACTAGGGGATATGTTCTATAATTTAATATCTAATATTGATCATTATGTATCATTTATTATATTATCTATAATAGGATTTAAAATGATTAAAGATGCTATAGTAAAAGAAGATATAATATTTAATTATTTAGATTTATTTACTATATTATTTTTAGGTATAGCAACCTCTATAGATGCTTTTGTAGTAGGTATAACATTACCTTATTTAAGTATTAATTTATTTACTACAATATTTATAATATTTATTGTTACATTTATATTATGTTTTATAGGTACATTTATAGGATCTAAAATAACTAATTATAAGCTATACCAAATAGTAGGGGGATTAACTTTATTTGCTATAGGATTAAAAATATTATTTGAACATTTAAAAATAATATAAAAACTAGTCTTTTTTGACTAGCTTTTTTGATTTTATTAAACCTTTTTGTTCTGCTTCTTTTAATGGAATAGGTTGAAAAAAGAAACAATAATTATCACTTGTTGTCATAATATATGTATTATTAAACGCATCATATTTAATACCTGTAACTTGAGGATTATTAGATGGTGTAACTAAAAAGTCCAAATCATCCCCACCAATCCTAAAGTTTCTTTCCTTGATGAATTGTTCTATTTCCCATGAATACATTACACATACCCTCTATAATATAAGTATATAATACATGTATTAAAAGGGCAACAAAAAAACCTAACATTTGTTAGGTTAATATTCTAAATGGTGGAGAATAAGAGACTCGAACTCTTGACCCCCTGCGTGCAGGGCAGGTGCTCTAGCCAACTGAGCTAATTCCCCAAGAACACTATAATATTATCATATATTTAATATTATAGCAAGTAAAAATTAACAATTTTTTAATTTTTCAGATAGAATAATACTTCTTTTTAATACTTTTGAACTAGATACTACTTTTTTAATACCTTTATCTTTAATATTATGTATTACTTTATTTCTGTTTTTATTTACTTGATGTAAATCACTTTTTTCAAAAAGCATAGATGTATAGGCTTGTACTAATGCTTTATTAGTAATATTATGAGCAGTACATTCTTCATCTTCTTTGCAGTTTTCAAAATCACAAAAACCACCATCTAAAACTTCAACTAAATTTTTAAACGTTTCTTCCCATCCAGAAAAATACATTTTTCTAGTTTCTTCATCACTATACATAGATAATAATATCTTTTTATATAGTAGAGGTCTAGCTATACGTCTTGGATTATCTAAGAAAGCATCTTCTAAACATTTATTTTCTAATATCATTTTATACTTTCTAACAATCAATAAATCTTTTACAGTTCTTTGATCAGCTTTATCTATTTCATCTAACAGATAAGTCATAGTACTATGATTTAAACAACATCTTCTATACAAAAAAACTAATTTTTCTTTAATTAACTCTTCATATACTTCTAATCTATATTCAGGGTCAATTTTATTTTCTAACTTTTTATCTATTTTTTCTTCTGCTTCTTCTAAAGATATGTCTTCATTTTGATATAAACTTTGAATTGCTTGATATCTTTGACAATAATTGCCATATACACGGACAGGAACATCTGCATATAAAGAGTTTTTATTAACTTCAGAACTAATAGAACTATAATAAAACATATCATTTCTAAATCTAATAAAATCCTCTTCATCTATATTTAAATTATAATCAATATTTAATACCAAATCATTATCTGTATTATCTTCATATTCTTCAGGTAATTCATCATTATTTTCATAATCATATATAGTTTCTTCTTCATCATATTCTTCATCATCGCCATCATAAGATTCAAAATATGAAGAATTATTACTATCAGGACTAATTAAATTTAAAAATTCATTTGCAGTCTCATCCATAAGAGGGTAACTTAAAAATATTTTTTCATTTTCATTTCTATATTTTTTAATTAAATCTAACAACATAAAATATTCATTATTATATTCTAATCCTTCTTGTTCTAATCTAATTAACTCATTATATATTCTTGTTATTAATTTATTGTTTTGAATAATTTTATCATAATCTTTTGTTCTTTCTTCTATTTCCATATGATCCCCCATATAATTAACTTTATTGTATAAATAATAATAGTAGATGTCAAATATTTTTAACACCTACTATTTGCTTATAAAATATCTTAGTGTTATCATTTAATACTATTATTTTTTTAATATTATCTATTCTTAATATTTTATTTGCTTTATTTAATATCTTACCATTACTATAATAATATATCTTAATACTATCATTATTATAATAAGCTTCTTTTATTTTTAAATCTATTTGTTCCAATTGATCTTCAGATAAAGTAGGCATAGATATTTTGTTTTTCTTTAATTGAAGTTCATGTTTCATCATTTGACTATTAGTTAGTGAATCAAATGGTTGGTATTTCATCATACCTCTGTCTTTGTAATCACTCATGATGTCCTCCAATCTTCTTATTTCTATCCATAATAGTAGAATCTTCAAGTAGTGCACTAGCTTTTAAAATAGAATTCTTACCATATCGATTCTTTATTTCATCTATAGTACATTGTATCTTTTCTTCTTGTTCTTTTTGTTCTATATCTTCGAATAGATTTATTTGTACATTATTATTATCTGTTAAATCACCAGCAGTTATACCAACTTTTCTAATAGGACTATTATCATAATACTTATCAAATATTAGCATAGCAATTTTATAAAAATCACTTTCTAAATCTGTTTGATGTACCTTCATATTATGATAAAATCCTCCACCAACAGATTTAGAATAACCAATAGATAAACCAATTATCTTTGCTTGTTTATGACTATGTCTTAATCTTCGACATACCACTTCACACATTTCTTGAATAATTATTCCAACATTAGAACCATCATAATCTTTAAATAATACTTGTGAATTAGAATAACTTCTAGATTTAGGTATTACTTTATAATCACTTATTATAGCTTCATCTATACCATTACAGTGATAATATAATTCTTCACCCATAATACCAAATAAATCTTTTAATTTATTTTTATCATAATTGGCTATATCACCAATTTTATATAATCCTAAATTATTTAATCTTTTTTCCATTCTTGGTCCAATACCCCACATCTTAGATAGGGGAGTAATTGACCATAATTTTTCTTTAACATCAACATAATCCCATTTAGCTATGTTAGATGGATTATGTTTAGCTTCAATATCCATAGCTACTTTAGCTAAGAGTATATTAGGTCCAATACCACATGTAGTAGTTAAATGAAGTTCATTATATATTCTTTTCATTATATCCTCAGCTAGTTCATAATCACTTTTTTTATACATCTTTAAATAATTAGTAACATCCAAAAAACTTTCATCAACACTATATACATGTAAATCTTTTTCATCTACATAATCAAGTAATATATTAACTACAGCCCTAGATTTCTCTAAATATAATTTCATATGTGGTGGTACTATTTGATATTTTATATTCTTAGGTATTTCATATAATCTACTACGACCTTTAACACCTAATTTCTTTAAAGCAGGGGTAAC
This sequence comes from uncultured Mycoplasmatota bacterium, assembly GCA_946613765.1. Classification (GTDB taxonomy): domain Bacteria; phylum Bacillota_I; class Bacilli_A; order RF39; family UBA660; genus RUG12834. Next base: position 2,797 of record CAMOFW010000036.1, on the reverse strand, counting down.
AGCTAAAGTAATAGCACCATTACCTTGATTTGGATTAGCAACCACTAAATTAACTTTAAACGGATCTAGTCCTCGTTCAACACATTCACAGGAAGCAAAAAAACTCTTTAAATCAATAGCAATAATATTTCTTCTAATCATTTTTTAAACCTCCCTTATAAGTATTTTTTAACTATATTTAGTATACCATATTTAACTATATTTAATTAGTATTATTTGATATAATTTAGACAAGGAAGTGAACTTTATGCAACTAATTAAAGATATATGGACAAAAGATGATTATCAAGAATATGTAAAGTATTTAACAGGTTTAAAAGATGAAAAAAATAAATTATTTTCAGAGAAATTAATATTCACTAAATATGAAATGTTAGGTATAAAAATACCTATTCAAAAAGATATAGCTAAACAAATAGTAAAAGGTAATTATCAAGAATTTTTAAAAAATACTAAATTTAAATATCAAGAAGAAGTAATGATATATGGTTTTGTAATTGCTTATTCTAAAGATATTAAAATAGTTGATAAATATTTAGATAAATATATATCTTTAATAGATAATTGGTCTTTATGTGATTCATTTTCTTCATCACTAAAAATATTAAAGAAATATGATTATTTTAATAAAGCTAAAGATTTATCATTATCAAATAAAGAATATCAAATAAGAGTAGGTTTAACTATTATTTTATTTCAATATATTAATGAAAATAATTTGAAAGAAATATTTAATATTTTAGATAATCTAAAATTAGATACTTACTATGTAAATATGGCTGCATCTTGGTTATTGTGTGATTTATTTATTAAATATAGAAATGATACTCTAGAGTATATTAAACATACTAAAGTAAATGATTTTATTTTTAATAAATTCATTTCTAAGTGTAGAGATTCCTTTAGAGTTTCAAAAAAAGATAAAGATTTTTTAAAAACTTTAAAAAAATAACTTGAAAAACAATTGTTTGGTGTTACAATTAAATCAAGGTAGGTAAGATTATGAGAGATAAGACATTAGTTATTTTAGCAGCCGGTATGGGCTCAAGATTCGGTGGAATGAAACAAACATACCCAGTTGGTCCAAATGAAGAATTCATCATGGACTATTCAATTTACAGTGCTATAAAGTATGGATTTACTAAAGTAGTATTTGTAATAAGAGAAGAATATTTAGACCTATTTAAATCAACAATAGGTGCACGTCTAGAAGGTAAAGTAAAAGTTGATTACGCTTTCCAAAAACTAGATATTATTCCAGAAGGCTTTAGTGTACCAGAGGGTAGAGTTAAACCTTGGGGTACTGCACATGCTATTTACTGTGCAAAAGATAAAATCGAAGGTAACTTTGGTGTTATAACTGCAGATGACTTCTATGGTGATATAGCATTCAAAGATTTATCTAATGCACTAGATAGTGATAACTATTCAGTTATTGGTTATCATATCGCAGATACTTTATCAGTAAACGGTGCAGTAAAACGTGGAGTAGTTAAATCACAAAATGGTATTATTAATGAAATCATTGAATCATCTTGTGTTTTAGAAGGTGATAAAGTTAAATGTACACCACTAGATACATCAAAAGAAACATTCTATGTTGATAAAGATAATTCAGTATCAATGTTAATGAATGGATTTACATATGAAATAATTACTAAAATAGAAAACGTAATGAAAGATGAATTCGAACATAATAAAGACAACTTAGATACTTATGAAATGTTATTACCAGACATTATGGATGAATCAATTCATGAAGGTAAAATTATTAATGATATACCAACTAATTCAATATGGGTAGGTATGACATATAAAGAAGATGCAGAATACTTATCTAAATTTATTCAAAAAGAAATAGAAAAGGGTACATATCCTAATAATCTATGGAACTAAAAAAAGATATCAATTTGATATCTTTTTTCTTATCTAAAATATATTAGTACAAATATTGCAACTATTACACAATATATTGAGAACTTCCATAATTTATTTTTCTTAACTAAATTAGATAGCCATTGATAAGTTATGTATGTAGCACCAAATGCTGCAAGTAATCCTAAAGCATAACCTAATAATAAACTTGAATCTAATCCTTCTTTAATAACATCAACAGCACTTAAACCAAATGATGCAACACTAACTGGGAAGTATAACATAAATGTATATTTTAAAGCACTATCTTTATTTAACTTACATAATAAACATCCAACTAATACCATACCAGATCTAGATAGTCCTGGAAGTAGGGCAACCATTTGAAATAAACCAATGATTATTGCATCCTTAACAGTTAAATCATCATCATTCTTTTTACCATCAATATTTCTAACAGCAAATAAAGCACATGCAGTAACTAAAAGAGCTAAACCTACAACTTTAACTGAAGCAAAGTTTTCAATTTGATCTTTAAATAAGAAACCTACAATTCCAACTGGAACACTACCTAAAACTATTAACCAAGAATATTTCCATTCTTTCTTAAACTTTTTATTACCAAATAAATATTTAAAGAATCCAGTTACTAATCTAACAATATCTTTCCAAAAGATTAATAATATTGCTATAAATGATCCAAAGTTAACTATTATTTCAAAGTTTAAATCATTAAACATATTAGTATTAAATAACTCTCTAAATATTAATAAATGTCCAGATGAACTTATTGGAAGTGGTTCAGTTATACCTTGTATTAGTCCTAATATAATATATTTTATTAAATTCATAATTATCACCTAATTAATTATATAATATATTTTTAAATTTATAAATACTATTTAATAGGTGTATGTAAAAT
>CAMOFW010000035.1 GCA_946613765.1 uncultured Mycoplasmatota bacterium | reverse complement strand
TAAATTAATTATAAGTTCAATTATATTATTTATTATATTAGTAATTGAAACTTTATTAATAAGAAATAATAGTTTTTTAGATGATCGTAGTTTATATATAACATTTATTATTTTTATACCAATATTATTTATATTATTTACTAAATTTAAATCAAATAGAAATACCACTCTTATTCGTAATTTATCTACTGGGTTATATTTTATGCATTGCCCTACATTAATGTTGTTAAAGTTATTTTTAGTTAATGAATATGCATTATTTATTTGTACTATTGTTATAGATACTATTATCTTATTAGTATTATATAAGATAAATAATAAGTATATTAATTATGTAATAAAATAGAACAAAAATATGTTCTATTTTTTTATGTGATATGTTATACTTATGCTAATAGTAGAGTAGTGTGATGTTATATATGAATAAGGATAATAAAGGATTTACTTTAGTTGAATTATTATCAGTAATAGTAATTATGGGTATAATCTTGTTGGTTGCTATACCTAGTGTTTTTGGCATATCTAAAACAATTAAAGATAATATGTATTGTACAAAGGTACATAATTTAGAAAGTGCTGCTAAGTTATATGGTAGTGATTATAATGATGATTTTGATGATAAAGGATATATAAAAGTTGATGTTAAAACTATAATAGATAATAATTTATATAAAAAAGAGACAGATGAATGTACTTTAGGTGATGAAGATAAAGGTTGCGTTGTTGATCCAAGAGATGAATCTGTAATGGATAATAAAACAATAACTATTGTTAAGACCGGATCTAGATTTTATGCTTATTATGACTTTTCAAATGAAGAAGATATAGTTTTGTGTGAAGGTAAAAAAGAGACTGATAAATTTAAACATTATGATGTTGCATTAGATAATCAAGGAGCAACATATCCAGGTACTACAATTGTTAGAGATGTAGTATTTGGACACGAAATGCCTAATATTGAAGTTCCAAGAAGAGAATATAAGGTAAGATTAATTGATGAATATAATCATATAGATAGAACAGAAACTGTAAAATATACTTTTAGGGGATATTTTGCTGCTAAAAATGGTGGAGTAAAATATTATGATGAAAGTGGTAAAAATGTTCATTATTATAATTTACCAGATGGAAGACCACTTTATGCAGTATGGACTGATAAGAGTATTAATTTACCAAAACAAACCCTTACTGGTTATGAGTTTAGGGGTTGGTTTACTTCAAGAACTGGTGAAGATTTTATAATGCAAAGTGGTAATTATACTCCAACATCCGATATAACTTTATATGCTAGATGGATACCAAAAGTTTCAACTATTACTTTTGATAATCAAAGTGCTACTGTTGAAGGTACTAAAAAAATTGAAGCTACATATAATGAAGCTTTCCCAGATATTACTATTCCTCAAAAAGAATATAATGTCACATTAAATTATAATGGTAGTACTACACCAAATACTACATTAAAATCTAAGAATACTTTTGATGGTTATTGGTCTCAAAGAAATGGTAAAGGTACTAAATATTATGATGGTACTGGTAAAGGTATTGGAGTAAGTAAATTTACATCTAATTCAACTATTTATGCTAGTTGGATTAATGGATCTATAACTTTACCAGATGCTTCAAGACCAGGTTATAAATTAACTGGTTGGTATACGGCTGCATCAGGTGGTACAAAAGTTGGCAATGCAGGTTCTAAATATAATACTTCTAAAAATGTTACTTTATATGCTCAATGGAAGATAACTGATGCTGTATTGAATACTGGAAGAAATTTTAATTATGCAATTAAGAAATTGGCAAATCCTAATAGTGAAAAAATTGGAGTTTATGATTATGATTCTAATATTAAGAATATTACCATAAGTAGGATATTACCTGGTAATAATGTTACAAAAATTGATGTTTCTATTCCAAATTCTGATGTTCCAATATATGCTTGGTTTGATAATGGAACAATATATTTGTATTCAGAAAATACAAAAATTTACTTAAATCCAAATTGTAATAGTATGTTTAGTTATTTAAGTAAGATAGAAAGTATTGATTTATCCATTTTTGATTCTTCAAAGGTTGTTTATCTTTCTGAATTTATATATAGGACTGGAGTAAAAACTATTAACCTTTCTGGATTTAATACTACAAATGTAACAAGTATGTATTATATGTTTTATAATAATTCAAATTTAACTAGTTTAGATGTAAGTCATTTTGATACTTCAAATGTAACAAGTATGGCTGGAATGTTTGCTTATAATTCTAACTTAACCAGTTTAGATGTAAGTCATTTTGATACTTCAAATGTAACAAGTATGTCGAGTATGTTTTCTAATTGTGAAGGATTAACAAGTATAAATATAAAAAATTTTAATACTTCAAATGTAACAAATATGTCGAGTATGTTTTATGGAATGAAAAATCTAGTCAGTTTAGATGTAAGCCATTTTGATACTCGAAAGGTAACTAATATGGCCAGTATGTTTCAATTAGCGTCTAAGTTGTCAACTATAGATGTAAGTAACTTTGATACTTCAAATGTAACAAATATGGCTGGAATGTTTCGTTATATGTGGGGTATAACTTCTTTGAATCTAAAGAATTTTGATACATCGAATGTAACTAGTATGGCTGACATGTTTGCTGGTTTATATTTAACGTCTTTAGACATTAGACACTTTAATACTTCTAAGGTAACAAATATGGCTGGAATGTTTGATCAAATGTATTACTTAAAAAGCATTGACGTAAGTCATTTTGATACCTCAAATGTAACAAATATGTCAGGTATGTTTGGTTCTAATTGGAGCATGGAATATTTAAATTTAAGTAATTTTAATACATCGAAGGTAGAAGATATGTCGGCTATGTTTTATAATATGCATACTTTAAAAACTATTGATTTAAGTCCACTAGATACCTCGAAAGTAACAAATATGTCTGGTATGTTTGCTGGAATGAGTGGCTTAACAAGCATAGATTTAAGACCTTTGAATACTTCGAAAGTAACGAATATGTCTGGCATGTTTTCTGAAATGACTAATTTAAAAAGTTTGGACTTGTCGCCATTAGATACATCTAAAGTTAATGATATATCTTTTATGTTTTATAGGATTGACAATATTGAAATATTGGATTTAAGTACTTTAGATTTTTCTAGTGTGGTTTATACAAATTCTTTTTATAGACAAGGGTATGGTGCTGGCACTCGACCTTTAACACCTAGTGTTTTTACTGGAAAAAAATTAAAAACTATTTATGTATCATCCTCTTTTGCATTACCTAAATTAGATAAAACAACTGTATTGTTTCATAATTGCCCACTTTTGACTGGTGGAAGAGGAACTAAATTCGATTCTACAAATAACACGGCTGAATATGCAAGAATTGATGGTGTTGGGGGACCTGGTTATTTAACAAGAAAATAAATTGTCATTAAATGGCAATTTATTTTTTTATTTATGTTACATAATAATATTAGGTGAAGTATATGAAAAAATATATTATTACTTTTTTAATTATTTTTTTATTTCCAGTATATGTTTTAGCTTATTCTAATAAGGTAATATTAGGTGGGCAAAATTTAGGTATAGCTATAGAAAGTGATGGGATATTAGTTGTAGGATTTTATAAAGTAAATAATACTTTAAATAATTCTAAATTAAGTGTTGGAGATTATATTATTAAAGTTAATGATGATAAAGTTAATACAGTAGATGATTTAATCAATAGTATTGAAAATAATGTTAAAGATAATAAAGTTAATATCACATATAGACATAATAATAGTATTAAAGATACTGTATTAAATTTGGAATATAATAATGGAATATATAAGAGTGGATTATATGTTAAAGATAGTTTAAAAGGGTTAGGTACTTTAACATATATAGATCCAGAAAGTAAAATATATGGATGCTTAGGACATGAAATAATAGATAGTAATACTAACAGTAAAGTTGAAGTAAGAAGTGGTAATATATTTAAGGCTAATGTTACTTCTATTACTAGAAGTAGTGATGGTAGTCCAGGAAGTAAGAATGCTAAGTTTATTGAAGATAAGATATATGGTAATATAAATAAGAATGTAGAGGAAGGTATATATGGTACTTATAGTGGTCAAATAGATAATGATAATTTAATAGATATTGAAACTTTAGATAATGTTGATTTAGGTGAAGCTTATATATACACTTCTTTAGATGATAATATAGTAAAATCTTATAAAATAAATATTTTAAGAAAGTATAATAAAAGTAAGATTAAAAACTTTTATTTTGAAGTTATAGATAGTGAATTATTAAATAAAACTGGAGGTATTATTCAAGGAATGAGTGGTTCACCAATTGTTCAAAATAATAAGTTAATTGGTGCGGTTACACATGTGTCTGTTGACTCGGTTAAGAATGGTTATGGTATATCAATTATTAATATGCTAGAAACAGGAGAGAAATAATTTTATTTCTCTTTTATTAATATTTAATATGTGGTATTATTAATAGTAGAGGATGTGTACGTGATGAAAGATAGCTATTTCAGTGAGATGAAAAGATGTAAGATAGATTGGTTAGATGATATATTTTATGGAACTAAAGAATCTAAAGGTACTAGAAATGCTGTTGGTGCTATTAAGTTAGTATTATTTGATGATTATAGTGTTGTTCCTGAAGGCGTAGATATTGGAGATAAATATGAATTTATATCATCTAAATATAATGGTAGAGCTAAAGCTAAAATGTTACAAGATATTGATATAATACAAATTTTATGTAATTATGCTTTATGTTCATTTGGATTAAAGAATACATTATTTAATATAGATTATTCTACATATGAATACTATAGAACTCATAAAATGGTTAATAAGGGATTTTCTAAAGAATTTTTAGTAGAATTAGTTGCTTATGCTTTATGTGATAGTATTTATAGTGGATATATCTTAGTATCATCTAATAAGTTTATTAAAGAAGAGTTATTAGATGCTTTAATTGAAGAAAGATATATTGAAGGTAGAGAAAAAGAATTAAATGAATTTGATGGTGCTTTAACTAATGATTTAATTAATTATGATTTAAAGGTTAAGTATTATACAGCATTTAAAAATTTAGATGAATCATTCTTAAAGATTAAAAGAAGAGATTCTGAATATGTTAGTTATAAAAATAGTTCTAGTGAAAACTAGAACTATTTTAATTAAAAAAGATTTTACACTATTTTAATAATATTATATAATAAATATAGAGAGTAGAGGTATATCATGAATAAGTATTATAAAACATTAACATTAGTTATTGCATTTTTAATTTTAAGTTTAGTTACAGTAGCATCGTTTGCTTACTTTAGTGCATCAGTACAAGGTAATAATAATGCATATGATACAGTTATTACAACTGGTGAAATGGCGTTAATGTTAAATGATGGAGAACAATTAAGATTGAATAATGCGATACCTGGAGATAGTATAACTAAAGAATTTAGTGTTAAGAATACTGGTACAGTTGAAACTACTTATGATGTATACTTCTCAGAATTATTAAATGAATTTGAAGATAAAAATGATTTGGTTTATACAATTACATCACCAAATGGATGTTCAGACAATACTGAAAAGATAGTACCAAGTGTATCAAGTAATGAATCAAAGATGGTTAATTCATGTTCAATTAATCCAAATCAAACACATAATTATTCATTGACTATAACCTTCAAAAACGATGGTACTAATCAAGATGATAATAAAGGTAAGAGGTTTAAAACTAAAATAAGTGTTAATGAATACAAAGAATATGACGGAATAGCTAAATTGATTTCTGGGTCAGATTTAACAACAATTATATATAAATTTGTATCAAATAAAAGTGATATACATGACATAATAGTAACAAATGAAGATCCAACAGAAATAACAAATAAATATAAGGTATCAACCGATGATTCAGATTATGATATTTATTTATACTATCAAGATAATATTTTATATTATAATTGTAAAAAAAACTTAATTCAATTGAATGAATCATCACCATCGTTGTTTTCATACTTCAAATTGGATATTATAGATTTATCAAAATTTGACTTTTCTCAAGTTAAGGATATGAGTAACTTCTTTAGTGGTACAGGAAATGGAAATACTGAAGTAATACTAGGAGAAAACTTTGATACATCTAACTTAGAAAATATGTATTATATGTTTGGCGATTCAAATTTTAAATCGTATGACTTTTTAAAGAAATTTAATACATCCAAAGTCACTAATATGATGGATTTATTTGCTAGATCAAAAAGTAATATTGATTTAGAACTAAGTGATTTAGATTTAACAAGTGTTGAAAATATTAGTTATATGTTTTCAGAGTCAAATTTTAATTCAATTACATTTAATAATATATCTATTCCAAGTGCAACAAATCTATATATGATGTTTAAATACTGTAATAATTTAAAATATGTAGACCTAGGAGAAAATTTAAATGCTAAGAGTGCAACAAATCTATATGGTATGTTCTATTATAGTAATGGAATAGTATCAATTGATTTTGGAGATAATTTCAATCCTGAATCAGCAACAAATTTTCAAAGTTTGATTTATGGATGTAAAAATCTTGTTAGCGTAGATTTTGGAAATAATTTCAATCCAAAAACTCTAGGTAATAATTCAACAATAATAAGCGATTGTCCAAAATTAGAAACAGTTAATTTTGGAGATAATTTTAATCCGGATATGACTAATAGTGGATATATTTTCTTTGGTTCTAGGAATTTAAAAACAATATATTTAGGTAATAGTTTTAGAAGTAAGAGTGACTATAGAATAGATTATATGTTTAGTGATGCTCCTAACTTAGAAACAATATATGTTGGTCCAAATGTTTATTTTGATACCACAAGTCCAAAAAACATTTTTAGTAACAATACTAAGTTAAAAGGCGGAGCAGGAACAACATACAGTTCAAGTCATGTTGATACAACGTATGCTCGTATTGATGATCCAGAACATGATAAACCAGGCTACTTTACTTTAGATCCTAAATATCAATAATAAGAGGTGACGTATGAAAAATAAGAATAAAATAATTATTATAATTGTTGCAATATTTGTAGTTTCAGGATTATTAACTTTAACTTCTTTTGCCTACTTTAGTGCTTCAGTACAAGGAAATGATAGTGCGTATAATACAGTTATTACAACTGGAGAAATGACATTAATGCTAAATGATGGAGAACAAGTAGGATTAAATAACGCAATACCAGGGAATAGTATAACTAAAGAATTTAGTGTTAAGAATACTGGTACAGTAGAAACTACTTATGATGTGTACTTCTCAGAATTATTAAATGAATTTGAAGATAAAAATGATTTAGTATATACATTAACGTCTGAAAATGGTTGTGCAGACAGCAATGAAAAGATAGTACCTAGTGTATCTAGTAATCAATCAAAGATTGTAAGTGCTTGTACAATAAATCC
>CAMOFW010000034.1 GCA_946613765.1 uncultured Mycoplasmatota bacterium | reverse complement strand
TAGCTCAGCTGGATAGAGCAATCGCCTTCTAAGCGATCGGTCAGGTGTTCGAATCACCTCGGAAACACCACTGTTAAAAATAAAGAACCATTTGGTTCTTTTTTCTTTTATAAATAAAAAAAGAAGTAGAATTAAATTTCCATTAATTCTGCTTCTTTTTGTTTTTGTTTTTCATCAACTAATTTATTATATTTATTAATTAGTTCTTGAACATCTTCTAACATACCCTTTTCTTCATCTTCAGGTAGTTCAGCCTTTTTAATTTCATTATTAGCATCTTGTCTAATATTTCTTAATGCTACCTTAGCATCTTCAGCATATGCTCTAGATTGTTTAACATAATCTCTTCTAGTTTCTTCAGTTAAATTAGGTACAGTTAATATTACCATTTCCCCATTATTAGTTGGAGCAATACCAATATTAGCTTCATTAATAGCTCTTTCTATTTCTTTAATAGCAGTTCTATCATAAGGTTTAATAAATAATTGCTTTGCTTCTGGAACAGTAATATTAGCTAAACTTTGAATTGGAGTAGGAACTCCAAAATAATCTACCATAATACCACTAACCATTGATGGGTTAGCTCTACCTGCTCTAATATTTAAAAATCTTTTATCTAAATTTTCTAAAGCAGCTTCCATTTTAAATTCTACTTCATTAATATCCATAATTATAATCAATCCATTTCTATACTTACATTATAGTCCATATTGGCATTTTTTACAACTGTATTAATAACAACCTTTTCATCTTTACTAATAGATAAACTATATTCTGAATTTAATGTAGCATCAATATCTACTTCAGCATCATCTTTAATATAATCTCTAATTTTAATCCTAATTTCTTGATCAGTTAAATTTTCTTTCTTTAAAATATCTCTAGTATTTAATATCTTACCTGTTTCTATATCAAAGACATAATGATTAACAATAGACTTAGTTAACTGTTCTTCATTTTGTAAATAAGAGAATGTAGTAACATTTAAAGATACATATTTACTAGTTACATTATAATCATAACTAATCATATCACAACTAACAACATTACCATTTTCATCTCTAATTAAACTATCTCTAATAGCAGACATATTATTATTTAATGTTTCTTGTAATTCCTTAGCATCAATACTATCAATATTAATATTAATAGTTTTATATTCTAATGAATTATGTTCATCTATTGTTTCTAAATTAGAATAATAAATATAATCACTATCCTCTAATATCTTAATAGATTTCTTTTCTTCTACTTTAACTTCTTCTTTATCTTTTAAATAAATATCCTTATGAGTTATTAAATAAAATCCACCACCAAGTAATATAGCAATAATTGTAACAAATACTATAATACTAGGCATATTACTATCTTCTCTATTCATTATAATTAACCTCTTTTAAATAAGTATCAATCTTTAATTTAAATGCATTAATTCTTTCTGTTGTCCAATAATCTTCAGCTTTAATATCACTTCTATTAATAGATGTTTCATCATCAAAATGAATTATTTTTCCATCTTTAACAAGTATTAATGCAGGGGTATATATTCTAGTATCACCTGTATCTTGTTTATATAAATAATTAGATAATAACTTTTCTAATTCTCTATAATACTTAGTAGAAGTACCTCTATCTCTTTGTAAATCATAATAATATACATTTTTAATATTATTTGATTTTAATACTTCATATAAATATTTAACATAATATTTAGACCAATCATTATTAGCAAATCCTAAAAATATAATACCAGTCTTATTCTTAATAACATCCACTACTTCAGATCCATATGAATATTTAAACATATTATTATGATCAATATTATATTCATATGCAAATCTTTGTGCATCAGTCAAATCTTTTTCTTCTTTAAAATCCTTTTCTCCTAAATAAATAAATGCTCCAATTAATATAGCAAATAGCACAAAATAAATAGCCATTCTTAAATATTTTTTCATAACTTCTACTTCCATTCTTTGTATATATTTTATTTTACACGAATTTAACTTTTTAGTCAATTTTAAGCCCATGTTAACAAAATAAGAAGTGTATATTTTACACTTCTTATTCATAATACTTCTTAATATCACTATGTAAATTATTATTAAAAGTTTTACTTCTAATCATATCTATTTCAAATTTATATGGTGGATATATTCTTGTTTCATCATTAACATCTTCACCAGTATATGGTGTTTCAAGTATTTTAGGAATATTCTCTAACTTAGTATTATATACAACTTTCAATAATGTATCAAAACCAATAGTACCATATCCTATATTTTCATGTCTATCTTTATGAGATGCAATTACATTCTTACTATCATTAACATGAACACATTTAATTTTATCAATACCAATTAGTTTATCAAAATTAGATAAATATTCATCAAATTCATTTAAATCATATCCTGCATCATTTAAATGACATGTATCAATACATACACCTAATCTTTCATGATTAACACTATCAATTACTTGTTTTAACTCTTCAGTTGTAATACCCATTTCATTACCTTTACCAGCCATAGTTTCAAGTAATATATTACATGTATTATCACTTTCAAAAACTTTATTTAAAGTATCAATAATATTAGATATTGCTTCTTCTCTACTTTCATTAACTGCAGAACCTGGATGAAGTACCATATTTTTAACACCCAATCTATCACATCTATCTAATTCATTTTTAATAAAATTAATAGCAAATTCATGTTTATCACTATCATTACTAGCAGGATTAACAATATATGGAGCATGACATATAACATTATTAATATCTATATTATTATCCTTCATTAACTCTAAAGCCTGAATAGTTAATCTATCATTTAACTCACTACGTCTAGTATTTTGTGGTGCACCTGTATAAAACATAAATGTATTAGCACCATATGAAATAGCCTCTTTAACTGAACCAAGTAATTGATCAGCCTTAAACCCAACATGAGATCCTATTATTAACATATTAATCACCTATTTCATTATAACATAAAAAAGATACCATTAAGTATCTTTTTATCTCTTTATCTTATATGGAAATTGTGCAGATCCATCTCCACCTATTACTCTAACATCATTCTTTAAATATAATGTTGGATAAACCATATCATCTTCAGTAACACTTTCAGGATTAATACCATTACTAACTGCGAAGGCCATATTATTTGAATCAACTCTACCATAAGGAGTAAGAATCCATTTTAAATGAGTATCACTATTCATCCATGATGAAGGACATTTTGAGAAAAATGATAAAGTACTAGCCAAACAATTTATATTACCAGTAGCAAATCCATAATCACTAAGATATGGCAATGCAACTTTACCAACCCAAGAAGTATTTCTATTTAAAGTATCTTTTCTAACGCCACTACCATTATATTCATAACCTAGATTAATACTACGTTCATGATTATACATTGAACCAAGATATATTTGAGCATAAGTTTGATTAGAAGGTGTTGCACCAACACTCCAATTTACCGGTTGAATCATCTTTTCATATGTTTCATTAATAACTTTACTTGGCATATTAGTATTTTTTTCATCATAAGTACTACTATACCACTTTGAATCATTTCCAACAGTTATATTACCTAGATAATCAGTATTTAATTCTCTCATAAGGTCTGCACCCTCATATTGATTACCATCTAAATAAGTTGCTTCACCCCATTGGTTATAACCTGAACCACCATTAAAAGATGCACCACTAGTATCCCATGAATAAAACCCTATTGGACTATCTTTAATAATTTTAACTCTAGAATCTTTATTAAATTTATCATCTTCTACATTATTAAATACACCAATTATTCTCCACTTTTCACAAGTAGAATCATTCATTTGATCTGCAACTGTAGTAGAACAATTAAAATAAATATAATTTTTAGGATTAGTTCCTACATATCTTAAATTATTATCATTAGTTTTATAATCACCATATTTTTCAGTACCATCATATTCTAAATCTGGAGTACCTAAACCTAAAATCTTAGTAATTAATGCAGATGAAGAATCTTTCTTAACTAACGCTACATTAGAATAATATCTTTTAGTTACTTTCTTTTGACAAACGCCACCAACCTCTTGATAAGCACTTGGACACTTAAGCACTCCATTTCTCTTAACTTTAGTGATAGTTTTATCAGCATCAACTACCTCTTCTTCATATTCTACAATTAATCTATAGGTATTATCTTCAACTCCATTTAATGTTCTTAAATAATAAACCATAGATGGTGTCATTTGATTTAAAGCATCAAACTTAATTCGATTAGATTCCACTGACATGTCACAAGAACTATCACTACTTAATTTACCAGCTCTAGTAGTACACTTTTTAATATCATTAACATTATAATTGGTAATATAAATATTCTTTACTTTTAAGGTACTTTGTAATTGTTCACAAAAAGATAATTTTGTTCCCTCAGTAGTATTAGCAAAATTAGGAACATCTTTTACAGATATATTAGCATCAATATTATATAATATTGGATTATTACAACTAAATACTTGAAGTTTTTTACCACCATGTACATACTTATTTCCATCTCTAACTTCTGGTCCTAAATAATAATCTATATAATCCTCAAGATTTAACGTAGTTAAAAAATCTTCAATATAATAAGTTCTATAAATATATGCTATATCATTATAAGAAGCTCTTCTTTTATTATTAGATAATACATTAACAAAAGATTGATATACCATAACAAGTCCAAGTGATAATATGACAATAACTACTATAGTTTCAACAAAAACAAATCCCTTATTCTTCATAGTATCACCCTTCTATTATTTTTAATTATAACACAAAAAAAGATGATTTAAAATCACCTTTTATATTAATTTTCAGGTTTCATTATTGGGAATAATACTACATCTCTAATAGATGGAGCATCAAATAAGATCATCATTAATCTATCAATACCAAATCCTAAACCAGAAATTGGAGGCATACCTTGTTCCATAGCTCTTAAGTAAGTTTCATCTAAATCCATAGTTTCATCATCACCTTGAGCTTTAGCCTTTAATTGATCTTCAAATGATTGTCTTTGTTGTTTAGGGTTAACTAACTCTGAATATGCTTTACATAATTCAGTTCCTAAACATACTACTTGGAATACATCTATAATCTTTTCATTAGCATCATTTCTTCTAGCTAAAGGAATTAATACAGCAGGATAATTATAAATGATTGTAGGTTCTACAATAGATTTTCTAATATAATTCTTATAAACAAAATCTATAATTTGAGAAACTGATTTATAATCTTCTAATTCAGCCATAGTAAATAATTTCTTTTCTACTACTCTTTCTTTTAATACACTAGGATCTTCAATATCTAAGAAATCTTCACCTAATAATTTCTTCATTTCTTCAACATAATTAATTCTTGGCCATTCTTCTTTACCAAAATCAATTTCATGTCCTTGATATGTAATAGTAGTAGTACCCTTTAAATACATTACTAATTCTCTAATAAACTTAGTATAGAATTTAATATTATCTTCAAAATTCCAATAAGAAGCATACCATTCTACTTGAGTAAATTCTTGTAAGTGTTCAGAATCCATTCCTTCATTTCTAAAACATTTAGCTACTTCAAATACTCTATCAAATCCAGCAATAATACATTCTTTTAAATATATTTCTGGAGCAATTCTTAAATTACAATCAATATCTAAAGCATTATGATGAGTAAAGAATGGTCTAGCACTAGCACCAGATACCGCAGTTTGTACAATTGGTGTTTCAACTTCTAAGAATCCATTTTCACCTAAGAATTTTCTTAAGAATGCATAAAACTTACTTCTTCCTAAGAATACATTTCTAGATTCTTCATTCATAATTAAGTCTACATATCTTTCTCTATACTTAACTTCAGTATCTTGTAAACCATGGAATTTTTCTGGAAGTGGTCTTAAAGCTTTACCTAAGAATGTTAACTTTTCAACAGCAAGTGATTTTTCACCAGTTTGAGTAGTGATTATTTCACCCTCTGCACCAATAAAGTCACCACTATCAATAAGTCTCTTAAAGAAGTCATATCCTTCTTCACCTAACTTATCTGCTTCAATCTTTAATTGAATAGCACCTTCTAAATCTCTAATCTTAACAAAAGATAGTTTACCCATCTTTCTCATAAACATAACTCTACCAGCAATTCTAACACCTTTAGTACCATCTTCTAATTCTCTAGCTTCACTAATAGTATTAGTTCTATCAAATTTATCTGGATAAGGATTACATACTTTAGATATTTCTTCTAACTTTTGTCTTCTTACTAATTCTTGTTCTGATAATTTTTCCATATCTTGCACCTCTTTTTTCTTTAAAATTATACTATAAAGACCATATTTAGTCAAAATAAAATGATGCTTTTAGCATCATTTTAACCAACAACTTTATTTCTTCCTGTTTCCTTAGCTTTATATAAATTATTATCTGCTGCATTAACATTATCTTCGATACCCTTTTTATGATTAAATTTAGCAACACCAATTGAAACAGTAATATTTATTTTTTTCTTACCAGCTTTAAATTTAATTCTAGATATTTCTTCTCTTATTTCATCAAGATGACGCTTAAAGTTCTTACCATTAACCTTTGGATCACCAACGATTAAAAATTCTTCGCCGCCCCATCTACCAACTTTAATTAAATGTTTATTTAATTCCAAAAGCTTATTAGCTAAAGTTTGTAATACTTCATCTCCAGCATTATGTCCATATGTATCATTAACATTTTTAAAATGATCTAAATCTGCTATAGCTATATAAAAACTTTTCTTATCACCCATCAGTTCAGTTAATAACTCATTTAAACCATATCTATTATATAAAGTAGTAAGTTCATCAAAGTCTGCTTTTCTCTTTAACTTTCTCTTATCTTCATTATTAATCATTGATGATAGAATACAAAACGCTGATACTGCAGCCATAGATATTGAACTATTTAACGCATGTATTGTATATACTGAAAAAGTAGGATTAATTAAACCAGATGAATATCTTGTATAATGACATATATAACTTAATATATAATACGTAACTATAAATAATAGCCCTGCTAAAATAATATGAAGTGATTTATTTTTAGAATTATCAGGTATATAAAAAGGTAAAAAGAAAATACATAATATACCATATAAATATTGTTGAAAACCATAATCCCAACCCATAACTATCGTAGCAATAATCATAAATATATATAATTGAGTTAACAATAAATATAAACCTAAAGATCTCTTGTTTTGTTCATATAAATGATATATAAATAAATTACATAATAAACAAGCAGTGTTAACTACAAGCATTACTTTTGACTCATAATAAAAAATATAGCCAAAAATAAAATCTACTATAACAATTAAATAAAGACACACATAAAACATCAAAGATATTTTATTTTCTTTTTCTTCTTTTCTACGCCATAAATATTGTAATCTCGCAATTGGATTCATATTTTTCACTTCCTGTATATACATTATATAATGTTATTTAATATTATTCAAACCTCTTTTTTAAAACTTTATATTCACTTTTATTATTAAAAAAATGATAAGTATCTTGATACATATTAAATATATCATTATTATTTAAATACTTAATATTCCTATAAGATATGTCATATAAATATCTTTCTAAATAAAACTTA
>CAMOFW010000033.1 GCA_946613765.1 uncultured Mycoplasmatota bacterium | reverse complement strand
ATCCTAAACTTCTAAGTATTCCTATTTCTTTAGTCTTTTCAACTATATTAATATATGTAATTATTCCTATCATGATAGTAGATACTAAAAGTGATATAAAACTAAATATAATCAAGACTATTGATATAGAATTAACTATATTTTTGGATACAGATTTAATAGTAGATGAATAATCTGTATAAACTATATCTTTATAGTTATCTAAGTGCTTAATTATATGTTTTTTAGAATTATAATCTTTAGGATACAAATAAATAGTATCTGGTATAGAACCATCATAATAAGTAATTAACATATTAGAATCATAAAATACTGAATCTTTTTTAGCTTTTAGAATACCAACAATGGTTTTATCTTTATATTTATAATCAACTAAGTCTTTAATATCATATGTGTCATTATTAAGACCAATAGATTCTAATAAATAAGAATCAATACCATTATGATCATCTACAATTAATAATACTTCATTATCATTTTTTATTGTTCTTCCTTTTAATATATTAAATTCTTTATAAATATTATTATTAGGATAACTATAATAATCCACTCCATCATGATTAAACATATACATTTTATAATCAAAATATTTATCTATATCATTTAAATAATCTAAATATTCTCTAGTAATATTATTAATATGAGTTAAAGACTTAGAATAAACCTTTTTAGTATCATAATAATCATCTTTAAATAAATCGCTTAAATCATCATCTAAATTTAATGAATTACTAGATATATAAATTGGATATTTACTTAAACTATTCTTTTCAGAAACATCTAAAGCATTATTAAAACCATGTGAAATAGTTAATACAAGAAACAAAGATATAAGACCAATACTAAATGCTATAGATGTAGCTATATTTCTTTTAGTTTTACCTAATAAATTAGAAATAGTAATATTAATTAATTTTTTAAATCCAATTTTTTGTTTATTAAATGGTATTTTTAAACATTTATCATTTTTATAAGGATTACTATCACTTATAATGACTCCATCTGATAATTTAATAACACGATTAGAATATTTATAAGCATCATCTTCATTATGGGTTACCATGATTACCAAACAATCCTTACTTATTTTCTTTAGTAACTCCATTACTATTTTTCTATTATAAGAATCCAGGGCACCAGTTGGCTCATCAGCAAGTATTATTTTAGGATTATTCATTAAACTACGAGCTATTACTACTCTTTGCTTTTCTCCACCAGATAAATCGCATACTTTCTTTGTTAATAAATGTTCTATTTTCAACATTTTAACTATAGAATTAAAATTCTTACTATCATTGTTGATATTTATATTGTTATCAACAGTCATATTTTCTATTAAATTATATTGTTGAAATATAAAACTAATAAATGTTCTATGTATATTATCTATTTCCTTACATTTCAATTTAGAAGAATCTTTATCATTAATAAATACCTTACCTCTTGTAGGATTATCTATTAATCCAATTAAATTAAGTAATGTAGATTTACCTGAACCAGACTCTCCAAGTATAGATATTAGTCCATGACTAGGAAACTTTAAACTTATGTTTTTAAGAACATAATTCCCATTATATTTTTTATATATGTTTTTTAATTCTAACATATCATCCTTTCTACTCTTTCTCGCAAACTATTATAAATATGAACAAATAAAAAAGATAGAAAAAACCTTTCCATCTTTAACTGACCCATTCAGATCTTAAAATTCTACTTTAATTAACTTATCACCTTTTACCTGATATGCATTTTCTGCAAGTTCAAGTATAGGTCTATCACTTTTAATACTATCTGAAAATGATTCCATTACTTTGTAATTAGAATACTTTTCATTTAATCTTCTTACCTTTTCTACATCATGACAGTTAATACCTTCATATTTACCTGTCTTTTTATTTACTTTTGAAGCCATCATATCTTTAACTTTTAATTTATCAGTCATAGGCTTAAGTAAAAACTCAGGTGAAGCAGAAATAATAATATCATTACTATGATCTTTTTCTAAATAAAACTTTTTAATTTTATGTTCATGAGTTTTCCAGAATTCTTTAAGTAACTTATCTATATCATCTATAGTTGTAAATAAAGAATAGAATCCTTCTTTCATTGTGGTTTTATCAATCATATGTAATACATATTTTAAAGCTGACCATATAATCTTAGGTAACTTTCTTAAACTACTTGGATGTTTTCTAATAATATAAAACATAAAATCTACAGTTGAATCACCATCATAAATTGTTTCATCAAAATCATATAAATTAATTTTTAACATTATTTTCTATCCTTTCCTGAATGATCAAATAATATATTAGTCTTAAAGATTAATATAAGGAAGAATAGTAATAATACTCCATATATAACAATACTTACTTTCTTATCTCCTAATGCATAGAAAATAGAAACTAAAGCAAATAATATATTAATTGCATACATGAATAATACAGTTATTTTAGTTGAATGAGTAGTTCTAAGTAATTGATGATGTAAATGTTCAGCATCACCAGAACCAATACTCTTACCCTTAAGTGTTCTTCTACCCATAGCAAGTAATGTATCAATAATAGGTACAAATAATACTAATAATGGAATAATCAACGAAGTAATAGTAGCAGTTTTAAATCCCAACAATGCTATAACAGCAATAATATAACCTAAGAAATTACTACCAATATCACCCATGAATACCATAGCTGGTGAAAAATTAAATATTAAAAATCCTAAACATGCGCCAAACATTATTAAACAAAGAATAACATCTAATCCACCTAACTTTTGCATAATAAAACCAATAATAGCAATAGTTAAGAAATATATAGATGAAGTACCACATGCAAGTCCATCTAAACCATCAGATAAATTAATAGCATTAATAATTGCAACTATAAATAAAATAGTTAAAGGATAAGCAAATATACCAAATTCAAAATAATGTCCAAATATTTGCATATCACTAAAAGTAATATTTCCATAAAAAACAATTACACTTGCTGCACATACTTGTCCAATAAATTGAGCTTTAGCACTTAATGGTTTAACATCATCTATAAAACCTAATAATATAATTAAGAAACTACCAATAAGTACTGATAACATTTGAGTAGTCTTAGGAACAAATAACATATAAGCTATCAAGAATGATAAGAATATAGCTAGACCACCCATTCTAGGCATAGGTTTATCATGAACCTTTCTATTACCATCAGGTACATCTAAAGCACCAACATGCTTAGCTACTCTAATAGCAAATGGTGTAAAACAAGCACTTAATAAAAATGCTATAAATACAATAAATAATACGTTATGACCATTAATAAATAAATTTAAAGGATTCATATTATCACCTCTTATAGTAATTATAAACTATTTAAATACAATTATAAATAAAAAAAGAAACTCAATAAGTTTCTTTTATTTACTAATGGTGATCTGTATGGGATTCGGACCCATGTATGTAACCTTGAGAGGGTTATGTGTTAAACCACTTCACCAACAGACCAGTTGATATAAATATACTAACAAATATTGAGAAAAATAACAATAAAAAAGAAAGCTACATGCTCTCTTTTTTCTTTCTTGCTTTCTTAGCAATCATTTTAGGTCTAAAATATCTAATCATAAATAAAATAACTATTAATGCTATTAAACAAAGACATAAAACAATATCATCAGTATAATACTCAATATATTTAGCTATATCTACATCTATATTCTTATCTAAATAAAGACTAGTTTTATCTATTAACTCTCCATCATAGTAATATTTAACACTTCCTATATATTTACCCTTATGCGAATCATACATAATAGATGAAATAAAATCAGTATCATAATAAGCTTTATTCTTATCATAATCACTAGGTAAAAATAATTTAACATCTTTAGGTACTGTTACATGATATAAATCTTCAGTAGCAAGGAATGTATCTATACTACCTATATAATCTCCTTTTTTAAATATAGGATAATAATTATAATTATCATCAATAAACTTCATTAATTTTATTAAATCATCTATATGATAAGATTCGTTAAGAACATTTGGTGCATTAAGAACAATAATTAAAAAATTATGATCATCACTTTTATAAACACCAGCAAAACATACTCCAGCAGCATCTGTTAAACCAGTTTTACCACCAAGTAAATTTTTGGTATTAATACCATTTTCTGAAAGTTTATGATTATACCATCTCTTAACAGTTAAATTTTCATTTAATTCATATTTTTGTTTATAATATATATCTTGAAAATCTTTATTATCCAAAGCATACTTAATTAATTTAAAAGTATCATTAGCAGTTGAATAATGATTATAAGCATCTAATCCATGTACATTAACATAATGAGTATTAGTCATACCTATTTTAGCTGCCTCTTCATTCATCATATCAACAAAAGCTGATAAAGAACCTGCAACTGAATAAGCAATTGCATAAGTAGCATCTGCCCCAGAAGCAATCATAGCAGCATAACATAATTCTCTAATTGTATATGTTTCACCTGCTTTTATACCTACTACATATAAATCGCTAGGAATACCTCTCAACATATCACTTGTTAATGTAATTTTCTTATCTAAATCTTCAGCATGATCTACAGCAGTATAAACTGTCATTATTTTTGTTAACGATGCAACACTAGTAGTAACATCTACATCTTTTTCATATAAATTTTCATCATCTGTTAGATTATAAACCAATACCTTAGAAGCATATGTTTCAGGATATTCTAAAGCATTAACAGATATAAAAGGAATAAATAAAATTAGTAATAAATATATTAATTTTTTCATATCTTCACCATACTAAAAGAGTAGCATAAAAACTACTCTATTAAAATAACAATATTAAATTTTTAATATTAGTATTAACAAGTTGAACAAATAACTCTTTATCAATTTTACTTAATAAGTATTTTAATTGATCTAATGGCATTATAACTAAATCCATTCTATGAAGGATTAGTTTATAAAGATTGTCTTTTAAACCTAACTTATTATAATAAAGAAGATTTTCTCTAACATTAGCTTCAGCTAACATTAATCTTTGTATTTCTTCTTGAGTTAAATTATTCATTAAATATTCAAAGTCAAAATTACTAATACCATAATCTTTTATATAATCTATCATTTTTCACCATTCCTTCTAGCTTTCTTAAATACACTATTAAGAATAATGTTATTAATAGTATCATAATTAGTAAATGAATACTTCTTAACTGTTTTTTTATCAATTAATTGTTTTAAAATATTTTCAAGATTTTCAACTTTAATTAAATTAAAATCATCTTTTCCACTTTTAAAATAATTAAACATATTAACTTTATGACTTAATAATACACTTATATTATTAATTATAATTGTAGGATTAATAGTTAATGTTTTATGACATCTATTAATTAATTCTTTAGGTTCACATCCAAATTCATGACAATATTGAATTGTATATTTAAACATTTCATAGTTTTGAGACATGAATAAAGGATTTCTCTTTATTAATAACTTATAATTTATTTTAAATTCTTTTAAAGCATCCATGATTTGTAAGTAATCATCATTTCTAGGTTTAAAATAATCATTAACTCTATCAATAAATACACTCATATTATAATTTAATAATATTTTTAAAGAATCAATATCTAATCCATCTTCTTCAGTAGTTAATGATTCAACTACATATTTAATAGCACTTGGAGATGAATATAATAACAATACTACTCTTAATACTGCATTTTCTTTAGGTATTAAGTGTAATACTCCACCATCTTCTGCTTTATTTTGTTTAATAGTTTCAAATGTACTATATATTAAGGTAGAATCCATTTCTCTAAGATCTTTAATTAAGAAATTAGGTAATGTTCTATAATCTAATTCAAATTTATTAAGTATTTCTTCAATCTTTTCACTGAATTCTTCTGATTCTTCTATTTCAATATTAAAATCTTCAAATTCAATATCAGGTGGATTAAGAATCTTTAAATTATGTTCATTAATATATTTATAAATCTTAATCATATTATTTTCATAATTAGATTCATCATATTCATGGGCAATAGATTCAATAAAATCGAAATTTTTAATTAATTTGTGATTATCTAATCCGTTTTTTAATTGAGTTAAGTTCTTATCAATTTCTATATAATTTTTAGCACCTGGAACTTTCTTATTAATAATCTTTAATAGATTTTCTTTAAAAGTATCAAATGCCTTTTCATATTCTTTATTAATCTTAACAAATAAATTATAGTTTCTTTTACCAACTAAAAGATCTCTTAATTGAACTATATTCTTTTTAAAATTAATATCATCTATCTTTGCATCAGTGATTACCTTATCAATTATGGAATCAGGTACATCACAAAGATTATCTATATTTTTTTCTAGCATATCTGCTATATCTACTAAATTTATACCATCAATAATAATTTCATCTTGATCTACACTAGAGATATTATTATTCTTAAATTCTATAAATTTATATAGAATCTCTTTCCCTTCATCCATATTATCACCTTTTTATTCTTTTATTTTTTATCTTGATTTAACATCTTCTTCAGCTTTAGGTACAAATTCTAATGAATCAGTATAATTATATTCACCAATGATACCCATGATTATAGATTTATATTCTTCATCTTTAGCTGAAATAGTATTATAACGATACTTCT
Source organism: uncultured Mycoplasmatota bacterium (assembly GCA_946613765.1). Classification (GTDB taxonomy): domain Bacteria; phylum Bacillota_I; class Bacilli_A; order RF39; family UBA660; genus RUG12834. The sequence goes on along the minus strand of CAMOFW010000033.1, from coordinate 1,025 downwards.
CTACTTGTTCTTTTAACATGTAAGCAAGCATAGTTTTCTTTCTATTCTTATCAAATTCAAATTGATCAATATCTTCTGCATTTGTAACAACAATATCATTAATTGATTGATATTCAACTTTTCTAAGTTTATTTATTTCACCAGAAATAATTCTATTAGCTTCTGCTATAATTACTTCTTTTTGTTCAATTTGATTACCAAACATATTCTTTAAGTTCTTTAAATGTTTCTTAGATTCAGTTTCTTCATATTTTTTATATTCTTGTCCAAGTAACATTCCAAGAAGAACATTATTTACTAATGCTTCTGAATGATTACATGTTTTAGCAATTTCTTTAGCATATAAACTAACAAAATCTAATTTAATTTTTAATTTATTATCTTTAATGTAATCCAATATTGCATCTTTAACGTCTGGATAATCTTCAACATAACTATACATATATACAGTACTTTGAGTTATTTCAGGATCTAATTTAGAAGTTTCAAGATTCATTTCATTAAGCATTCTAAAAGCTACTACTTTATCTATACCAGATACTCCAAGTGTACTAATAAAATTAAAGAAACTATTAGTATCAGTAAAAGTTTTATCTAATTTCTTTTTAGTTAATAAATCAGCATATTGAGAACATTTAGCAATAGTAGCATCAAAGTTATTTAAACGTTCATTAATAACATTTAAGAAATCTTGAATACTATTGAATAGTTTAACTCTACCAGTTTCTGATTCTAAATCAATAGTTTTAAAGTAGTCACTAGGAACATCAATGGCTTTAACAATTCTATAAAGTTTAGTAAGTGGTTGTTCAGACAAGTCTTCTATAGTTAATGTATTTATATCTTTGCTAAATAGAGTTTGAAGGTTTTCTATTTTTTCAAGTTCAGTCTTTTTACTGGTTTCACACCCCTTAGCTCTATTTTCTATTGCACTTAGAATATTAACTATACTCTCATTATTCCTTTTCATATTAACCACTTTCCTACTATATAAAGTATAACATAATACATTTGTTTTAATCAAG